>NZ_JALVAO010000049.1 GCF_027011145.1 Thermococcus sp.
ATATGAAAACAGCGTTGAAGTCCTCAAGACTGGAAAGGACATAGGCATCTTAACCGCCAAGATGGTCGAGGCGAGGAGCGTTGGCGCGAAGATAACCTACGGTATGGTGGCTTTGGCGAAGGGAGTGAAGACGATAGTCGGGGGCGTTGAGGCCTTCATTCCAGAGGACGAGGAAATGCCTAAGACAAATGGGGTTGAAACTCCCGACTCGGTGCGCTTTGACAGTGAGGTCTTCAAAGATGGCCTGCTCGACTGGGTGAAGGAGCAGTTAGTTGACAAAACCTTCGACTACGTCACCGAAAAAGCGGTTCAGTACGCCAACGAGGCCGAGATTGAAGCGAGAAGGGAGAAGACGACCTATCATGTGACGGTGAAAGCCTGCAACGAGTACTACTGCGAGGTCTATGGCTTCATGGTTTCCGGCTACGGCTACGACTTTGGGTGAGTTTTTTTCTTTTTGGGCAAACCTTTTTAAATCCCTCCTCAATTCCCAACGCGAAGGGGCGGCTGGCGGGAGCTGGCCGTCACCGGGAGGTGGTTGTATGGCGAGGATACACGCGAGAAAGAGGGGTAAGTCAGGTTCAAAGAAGCCTCCAAGGACCGCTCCGCCGGCCTGGGTGGAGTACACGGCCGAAGAGGTCGAGGCTCTCGTTATAAAGCTCAGGAAAGAGGGCTATAGCACCGCGATGATAGGAACGATTCTCCGCGACCAGTACGGCATACCGAGCGTCAAGCTCGTCACGGGCAAGAAGATAACCAAAATCCTTGAGGAGAACGGACTCGCGCCGGAGATACCGGAGGACCTTATGTTCCTCATCAGGAGGGCCGTCAACCTCAGGAAGCACCTCGAACAGCACCCGAAGGACAAGCACTCCAGGAGAGGTCTCCAGCTCATCGAGAGCAAAATCAGGAGGCTCGTCAAGTACTACAGGAGAACCGGGAAGTTGCCGGCAAAGTGGCGCTACGACCCGGAGCAGGCAAAGCTTCTCGTTCGCTGACCCTCTCCTTCTTCTTCCTTGGTGATGCCCCGTGGACAGGGAAGCCTTTTTGGAGAGGGTTCGCGAGGGAGCCGAGCTTATTAAGATGCACATCGAGTTAGGCCACACTATAAGGCTCATCTCCCACCGTGACGCCGATGGCATTACAGCCGGCGCTATTCTGGCAAAGGCAATAGCCAGGGAAGGCGGAACCTTCCAGCTCAGCATAGTCAAGCAGGTCAGCGAGGAGCTTATAGAAGAGCTCGCAAGGGAAAAGAGAGAAATCTACGTCTTCAGCGACCTGGGAAGCGGTTCAATCGAACTGATTCAGAAAAAACTCGACGGAACCGTCGTCGTTGCCGACCATCACCCTCCCGAGGGCGACTTCTCGGAGGAATCGAAACTCCTCGTGAACCCCGTTCCCTTCGGGGCAAACAGCGTTCGCGATTTAAGCGGTTCCGGAGTTGCGTATTTCATAGCAAGAGAGATGAACAGGAAGAACGGGGATTTGGCCTACATAGCAACGGTTGGGGCCGTTGGCGATATGCAGGAGATAGACGGCCAGTTCCACGGTTTGAACCTTGAAATCCTTGAGGACGGAAAAGAGCTGGGTGTTCTGGAGGTCAGAAAGGAGCTCCGCCTTTTCGGCAGGGAGAGCAGGCCACTCTACCAGATGCTGGCCTACGCGACCAACCCGGAAATCCCAGAGATTACGGGAGATGAGAGGAAAGCCATTGAATGGCTCCGCGCCAGAGGCTTTGACCCTGAAGTCCACTACTGGCAACTCCGCGAGGAGGAAAAGCGGAAGCTTCACGAGGCCCTGCTGGTCCACATGATAAAGCACTCCGCTCCAAAGGAGGTAATAGACAGGCTCATAGGCGACGTCGTGGTAAGCCCCCTCTATCCAGAGGGGGACGTCAGGCACGAGGCGAGGGAGTTTGCAACCCTCCTCAACGCCACCGGACGGCTGAACGCTGGAACGCTCGGCGTGGCAATATGCCTCGGAGATGAGAACGCCTACAAAAAGGCCCGGAAGATGCTTGAGGACTACAAGAGGGAGCAGATAGAGGCCAGGAAGTTCCTGATACAGAACTGGAGCATGGTTGAAGAGGGTGAACACGCCTACGTCTTTTACGCGGGCAAAAACATTCGCGACACGCTCGTGGGTATAGTGGCCAACATGGCCATCAACGCTGGTCTGGCAAATCCAGAAAAGCCCGTTGTTGTCATAGCGGACAGTGAGGAGGATGAAAACCTCGTGAAGGCGTCGGCCAGAACGACGGAAAAGGCTCTGGCAAAGGGCTATCACCTCGGTGAGGCGCTCAAGGAGGTTGCCGAGAAGCTCGGCGGCGAGGGCGGTGGTCACGCAATAGCCGCGGGAATAAGGTTCCCGAAGTCTAGGATAGACGAGTTCATAAAGTTCTTCAACGAGGTTCTAGCGAAGCAGGTGAAGAAGGATGGAAATTGAGGCAAACGTTGAGATACGGTGGCACTACGGCGACGAACTCAAGGCCAGGGCCATAGCTGAGGCGATAGAGGTTGACAACGAGGCAATGCCCGCTGGGCTAAAGAAAAGTTTAAATGTGCGAACCCGATGGGTTGATGGGGACGTTATAACAAAGGTTAAATACTCGGGTGAGATTGAGACACTCATCAAAGCGCTCGATGATTTGGTGTTTTCGGTCAAGGTCGCCGAGGAAATGACCGAAAAGGTGTGAATTGGAGGTGTTAAGATGGCAAGGGGTAACCCAAGGCGTAGGGCAGCCGCTACCAAGGATAAGTGGAAGATGAAAGAATGGTTCGTGATTTACGCTCCAGACTTTTTCGGAAGCAAGGAAATCGGCCTTACCCCGGCGGACGAGCCTGAAAAGGTTATAGGAAGGGTCATCGAGACCACCCTTAGGGACCTCACCGGGGATTTCACCAAGAGCCACGTCAAGCTCTACTTCCAGGTCTACGACGTTAAGGGCCAGAACGCCTACACCAAGTTCAAGGGCCACACCCTCGCGAGGAGCTACATTCGCTCACTCGTCAGGAGAAGGACCACGCGCGTTGACGGAATATTCAACATCACCACCAAGGACGGCTACAAGCTCAGAGTTATGGGCATGGTCATAGCCTACAGGAGAATCCAGACCAGCCAGGAGAGGGCCATCAGGAAGATAATCCAGGACATAATCTACAAGAAGGCCGAGGAGCTCAACTTCGCGGACTTCGTCCTTCAGTCCGTTAACGGCCAGATTGCCCAGGAGATTGCCAAGGAAGCGAGGAAGATATACCCGATTAAGCGCGCCGAGATTAGGAAGATTAAGGTTCTCGCCGAGCCGGAGGCCTGAAGCCTCTCTCTTCTTCCGCTTAAGTTTTAAGCCGAATTAGTAAACTCCCTAGGGGTGATACCATGAAGTTTCTTGTAAAAACCCAGCGAGACATGGAGGCAGTGGCCGGGAACTACATCAAGGAGGCGATTCCGGAAGCGGAGGTCTGGATTGCGCCGATGGGCTACACCGGACTCGTCCTGGTGGAGGCCGATGAAAATGCCCTCGAAAAGCTCCTCGAAGTTCCTGAAGTTGAGAGGGTAATCCCTGTTCTCGTCGAGACCGATGCCGATATAGAAAAGATAGCCGAGAGCGCGGAAAAGATTGCACACCTCATTGGTGAAAACGAGACCTACGCCGTCAAGACAAAGAGGCGCGGAAAGCACGACTTTTCAAGCATAGACGTGAACCGCGTTCTGGGTGCGAGGATAAAGGAGCTAACGGGGGCAGACGTTAACCTGAGCTGGCCAGATAAAGTCGTTCAGGTGGAGATAATAGGCGATAGGGCATACATCTCGGTAATCCCCGGTGAGGAGTACAGAAAGTACACCCCTGACAAGATTGACGCGAGGAAGCTCTTCAGAAAACTCACAATCGTCCAGATGCCCTACTGGGGGGACTACAAGGCCTGCAGGAAGTTCGGCGAGAAGATAGGCAGGGCCGCGCAGGCATTTGAGGTCAAAGAGCTCATAATAGCGCCGAAGGAGAAAATGGACGCCTTCGAGCTCATGGAGTTTCTCAGGGGTGTTAAAGCCGGGCAGGAGAGCCGTTATAAAATACAGCGCGAGGCCTATCCGTGGAAGGTCGAGAAGGTTCCCGTCTCGGTGTGGGACCTTTATCAGGTAATCAGGGACAAGAGGAGGAACAAGAGACTCCTAATCATTACCGACCCCAAGGGGCCAACGCTGGCTGAAGTCAAAGACAAGCTCGCCAGGGACCTTCACTATGCTAGAGAAGTCGTAGTGTTCATAGGCTCTCGCGAGGGCATTCCAAGGGGACTCTTCAGGTTTGCGGATTACGTTGTTGATTTGGCACCCTACATGACCTTTGCCACCGAGCATGGAATTCCGGCAACACTGGTTTCTCTCTGGGAGGTTTACGAGGAGTTCCTCAGGGAAAGCGAAGAAAAGGAGTGAACCTTTTTCTTTTTCTTGGCGTCAGACCCTAAGGTCGTCCTCACCGCTCGGGAATCCGCCGTAGTCATCATCCGCCTTCAGGAAAGCAGGTAAAACACACCCGCCCCGACTAAACCACCGAGCAGACTCGCGAGGAAGTTTGTTGAGTTGTTGTCGGTTATTTCCCTGTTCTCAAGCGTTGCACCTATGAGGCTGTCAAGGTTAACCCCTATGAAGCCTCCAACAACAACGGCAAACAGCATCTTCGCCTTATAGACGGTCAGTGGGAGAGCGAAGAGCGCTATCACAAAAACACCCAGGAGTGCAAAGAGCTCGCCTTCGAGAGAAATGGCCCCGTTAGTTCCGGGCTTTGCGGGCTTGAGGTTCGTGATTAGCCTCGGCTTCTTCCCAAAGACTTTACCGAGTTCGCTCGCCAGCGTGTCCCCGTTTACGGTCGCTATAGACGCAAAAACGGCCGCCCAGAATGTGTCCATCATGGAGAGTTTCTCAAGGACGAGGAAGAGAACCACAGCAAGGCCATTGCCGAGAACGTTTCCCCAGCTCCTAACTCCCCCGTTTGACTGGGCGAGGCCTTTTTTCTTCTTTTCCTTGTAACGATATTTCGTCGCGAGAACTCCCATAACGACGAAGGTGAGCAATGCTAGAAACGGGTACAATCCACCAAGAGAGATGACAGCTAATCCTAGTAGAGACGCTGAAAGTGCACCAAGTTTGTCTAGAGCCCCTAGTTTATAGGAGCCAACACCGAGCACTGAAATAACTGCAATGTCCATGATGAGACTCTCGAACATTTTCTGCACCTAGTGATGGGTATGAGTTTTACTTATTACTTTTTTCCTAGAGCATCAAAAAAGAATAATCAAAGGGCTTCAAATTTCACGGTCTCAGTAATAAAGGTTATGTCCAAGTGCTCAATCCCTGGAATCTTCTTTGTGACATCTGAGATTATCTTTTCTAGCTCCCTCATGTCCTTTGGACCAATTATATGGAGAACAAGGTTGTGGGACCCAAGTGCACGCTGGATTATTTTAACATTTTCATCTTCCTTGAGCGTTGCAATGACTTCACCAACATCAACATCTGGTCTAACTGTAACACCAAGAATGACATGGATATATCCGAGGGCATCATAGTTGGGTATAATAGTGTACTTAAGAATGATACCATTCTGTTCGAGCCTGTTCATCCTTCTTGAAATCCTCTGCCTGGTAGTTCCGAGGAGCTCGGCAAGCTCTTTATATGTAAGGCGGGCGTTTTTGGCGAGCAACTTCAAAATCCGAAGGTCAACAGCCGTTATTTTATCGCTCATGTGCTCACCTCCGGTAGTTACCTTGGAGAGTTTGCCAATACCTATAAAAATATTTCGTTTCGGGAAACTCATTTAAGCCATTAGGTTACTCTAAAGTGCCTATCTTGGCGGAATTTTTGGGAACTTGTAGAACAAAATGTTAAAATGCAGAAATGTTACTTTCAAAAAATTACCGTGTTTTCGAACATCTCGATTTGGAATCTCTCTTTTGGTATTTCTCCACACTGGCCCTAAGGGCCTTCCCGGCATCTATGCCATAGTGGTTGGCTATGCAAATGAGTGCGAAAAGCACATCCCCAAGCTCTTCTTGAAGCTTATCTTTGGTGGCCTTCCCTTTAACCCCTTCGTAACCGAGCATGGCATCCGCGAGCTCACCGAGCTCCTCCATGAGTGCGGCGAGCATCTCAAAGGGCTTCCAGTAGCCACCGAGCTCCCTTATGAGGCCATCAACCAACTCCTGCCACTCATTCACCGAGAAGTTCCCCCCTAACTTTAGACAGGTATTCCTCAAGGACGTCTTTTCTGGCCCTGTAAAATCTCATTCTGCCCTCTTTCCTTTCCTCAATCAGGTTTAAGGCCTTCAGAGTTCTGAGGTGGTGGCTTATGAGCGTCTGGTCTTGGCCAAGAGCGTCTGAAATCAGACAAACGCAGAGCCAGTTATCGCGAACCAGCTTGAGAATTGCAAGCCTCAACGGATTTGAGAGCACCTTGAGGAACTCAATCGTTCTCTGATCAACCTCCGGCTCTACCTCAGCCTCGAGCTCTGGAATCCCGCATCTCTCAATGCATTTTGTTATGCTCTTCTTCTGCCTTTCATCTAGCCTTTCAAAGAGCTCCCTAACCTTCACGACCATCACCAAAAGGGATAGCGCGGGGGATTAATAAAACTTTTCATATGAAATTCAGTCCACAATCTCAAGGGCCACTTCAAAACCGTCGCTCGAATACGCCCTGACGCTTTCAGGGGTGAAGGGCCAGGCTATTATGATATGAACCCCTCCGAACTTAGAGAAAAACTCCAAATCCCCCTCCGATGGCCAGGGAGCTGGGCTCGGATGCGAATGGACGGTTCCCTTTATGGTTTCATCGTAGGGAAGCATCCACGTGTCGAAAAAGATACTGCTCGGGCCAGTTCTGGGGTTGGGGGCTATTAAAACCTCCTCAAAGATTCCGTCCTTCTCTCTGAGAAACCCGGCGAACTCGTTTGGGTAAGCATTTCTCGCCAGCTCAAGGAGATATTCAAGTAGCTCTCTCCTAATTCGGACTTTCATTTTTTCCACCTCAAAAGAAAAAGAGTCAGAGAACGGCGATGCACTCAATCTCAACTTTCACGCCCTTGGGCAGGTTCGCCACTTCAACGACGGCGCGGGCCGGTTTGGACTTTGAGAAGAACTTCTCATAGACCTCGTTGAACTTGGGGTAGTCGTTTATGTCGCTCAGGAAGGCCGTAACCTTGACTATGTTCTCAACGCTTCCACCAGCCTCTTCGACTATAGCAAGCATGTTCCTTATTGCCCTCTCTGCCTGCTCCTCAATAGTTTCCCCGACTATCTCGCCAGTGGCGGGGTCAATGGGTATCTGGCCCGAAACGAAGAGGAACTTTCCACCCTCTACCAGAACCGCCTGGCTGTAGGGCCCAATCGGCTTGGGGGCTTTTTCGGTATAGACAACTCTCTTCTCCATTTCCTCACCTCCGTCAGCGAAGCGAAGATTCCTCATCGTTTCCTCGGGTGTCCTCGGCTTCATCATCCTTTCTTTTCGAGATACTTCTCAAGGGATTTAGCAGGAACGTCTAGGTTAAGGCCAATTTTATCGAGCGCCACGCGGAGGGCATAGATTTTTGCGTGCTCCTCGAAGGGCTCGTCCGCGTAAACGGCCGGTTCAAGGGCCTCGTAAACTTCGATGACCCTGGGGATGTCGGACTTCTTGACCTTCTTAAACGCTGAAAACTCTTCCTCAATTCCCTCAATGTCTATCTCCGCGTAAACGGGTATCTTGAGCGTCGTTGTCTCGTTTATGCTAGCCAGAAGCCTTGCCACGTCGAGCATTGGCGTTTTCTCGTCTATTATAAGCCTTTTGACCACTATCCAGCGACCATGTTTGGCCGTGAAGTTGACGTGCTCGTCTTCGAAGGGGAACTCCACATCAACTCCCTCAAGGATTCCCTCGGGGTAATCAACAGGTACGAGGGGTCTAAGCGTTTCCCTGACGAGGTAGGCCTTGGCAACGTCCACGAGGAGTTTCTTAAGCTTTTTATCGCCCTCGTTCACGAGGTTACCGAGTTTCCTGGCTGTCCCCGGTGACTTGAGGGCAACAACAGTATCGGAAAGGCTTTCTTTCCTAAGTTCCTCGGCGAGCTTCCGTATTCCGTCAACGTCCATGGCGTCCCTAAGGTAATCTCCAATGCGAGCGTTAACTGTGTTGGAAACACCCGCCAAAAAATGGGCTATTTTCTCACCCTCCATATCTGTGAGCTTTTTCGCAACTTTCCAGTCCCCGTGCCGGGCTGTAAACGCTACATGCTCCTCAACCTTCATGTTCTCACCTGTTTTTGAAGTCTCCTTCGGTGCTTTTATCTTTTTCCTCACCTTGAAAAAAGGTTATAAATCGACCCGTTCATTCGGTCTTAGAGATGAAAGAGGGAAAGGAGATGGGCGAGGAGGAGATGGTTAAGGAAAAACCCCTCCCGCGCGAGTATGGGGAAAAACTCGACCTCGGAGTCGAGTTCCAAACAACGGAAGAGATAAAGGTTCCTGAGAAGCTCATAGACCAGGTCATCGGGCAGGATCACGCCGTTGAGGTCATAAAAACTGCCGCGACTCAGAGGAGGCACGTCCTTCTCATAGGTGAACCCGGAACAGGTAAGTCAATGCTCGGCCAGGCCATGGCGGAGCTTCTGCCAACTGAAAACCTTGAGGACATCCTCGTCTTCCCGAATCCAGAGGACGAGAACATGCCAAAGGTAAAGACCGTTCCGGCCTGCCAGGGCAGGAGGATAGTCGAAAAGTACAGGGAAAAGGCAAAGACTCAGGAGAACGTTAAGTCCTACATACTGCTCTTCGTCATGTTCACCGTCATGTTCGCCCTCTTCCTCCAGTTCACAGCAACGACGCTCCTGATGGGCATCTTCGTCATAATCCTCACCATGATGGCCCTCTCCAACATGCGCTTCAGGAACACCGTCCTCGTTCCAAAGCTACTCGTTGACAACTGCGGAAGGACAAAGGCGCCCTTCATAGACGCGACTGGGGCCCATGCGGGTGCACTGCTCGGAGACGTCAGACACGACCCCTTCCAGTCCGGTGGCCTTGGAACTCCGGCCCACGAGCGCGTTGAGCCGGGTATGATACACCGCGCCCACAAGGGTGTTCTGTTCATAGACGAGATAGCCACGCTGAGCCTGAAAATGCAACAGAGCCTCCTTACCGCTATGCAGGAGAAGAAGTTCCCGATAACCGGTCAGAGCGAGCTGTCGAGCGGTGCCATGGTGAGGACTGAGCCCGTCCCATGTGACTTCATTCTCGTTGCCGCAGGAAACCTCGACACGATAGAAAAGATGCACCCGGCTTTGCGCTCAAGGATTAGGGGTTACGGTTACGAGGTCTACATGCGCACAACAATGCCCGACACAATAGAGAACCGCAGAAAGCTCGTTCAGTTCGTTGCCCAAGAAGTAAAGCGCGATGGCAAGATTCCCCACTTCACCAGAGAAGCCGTTGAGGAGATAGTTAGAGAGGCCCAGAAGAGGGCGGGAAGAAAGGGCCATCTAACGCTTCGCCTGAGGGACCTTGGAGGTATCGTAAGGGCTGCGGGAGATATAGCAATCAAGAAGGGCAAGAAGATAGTCGAGAGGGAGGACGTTCTGGAGGCCCTCAAGCTCGCTAAGCCCCTTGAGAAACAGCTTGCCGACTGGTACATCGAGAGAAAGAAGGAATACCAGGTAATCAAAACAGATGGAAGCGAAATCGGTCGCGTCAACGGCCTAGCCGTTATCGGTGAGGAGAGCGGTATAGTCCTGCCGATAGAGGCAGTAGTGGCTCCCGCCGCGAGCAAGGAGGAAGGAAAGATAATCGTCACAGGAAAGCTCGGCGAGATAGCGAAGGAGGCAGTGCAAAACGTCTCGGCCATAATCAAGCGCTATAAGGGCGAGGACATAAGCAGGTACGACATTCACGTCCAGTTCCTTCAGACTTACGAAGGCGTTGAAGGTGACTCTGCCAGCATAAGCGTTGCCACCGCCGTCATCTCGGCTCTTGAGAACATCCCGATAAGGCAGGACGTTGCCATGACCGGCTCGCTGAGCGTCCGCGGGGAGGTCCTTCCAATAGGCGGTGCCACCCCGAAGATTGAAGCGGCCATAGAGGCGGGCATAAAGAAGGTCATAATCCCCAAGGCCAACGAAAAGGACGTCTTCCTGAGCCCGGACAAGGCGGAAAAGATAGAGATTTACCCAGTAGAGAGGATTGATGAGGTCCTTGAGATAGCCCTTGAGGATTCTCCCGCCAAGGAGGAGCTCCTCAGGAAGATTCGTGAGACCCTCCCCATTGGACACTGAGTTTTTTCTTTTATTGCCCTGCAACTCCAACCCGGGTTTTCTGTTTTAAGTTCACATCCGTGTCCAGTAATGCTTAAAAAACGTCCCATCTACGTTACCCACGGAGGTGAGCTAATGCTCAAAGTTGAGAACCTTCACGTCTCGGTCGAGGACAAGGAGATACTGAAGGGCGTTGACCTCGAGGTCAAACCCGGAGAATTCCACGTCATAATGGGGCCCAACGGCTCCGGAAAGTCCACGCTGGCTTTGACGATAGCAGGCCACCCAAAGTACAAAGTTACCAGGGGTAGAATACTCTTCGATGGCGAGGAGATACAGGAGCTCGGCCCGGACGAGAGGGCAAAGAGGGGCATTCTTCTGGCCTTTCAGGTTCCACCTGAGGTCGAGGGTGTGAAGATAATAGAGTTCCTCCAGCAGGTTCTGGTAGAGCTCAAGGGTATGGACCCGGTAGAGGCCTACGACCTTATTGTCGAAAAGGCAAAGGAGCTGTGGTTCAAGGAAGAGGACTTACACCGCTACGTCAACGTCGGTTTCTCCGGAGGAGAGAGGAAGAGGCTCGAACTCCTCCAGGCTCTTCTCATCGAGCCGAAGCTCCTCATCTTAGACGAGCCGGACAGCGGTGTTGACGTTGACTCCCTGAGCGTGATAAGCAGAAAGATTGACGAGCTCCACAGAAAGGGGACTGCGATACTCCTGATAACTCACTACGGAAGAATACTCGGCCACCTTGACAGGGAGAAGCTTACGGTACACGTAATGAAGGACGGCAGGATAGTGAAGACGGGAAGCGGTGAACTGGTTGACAGGATTGACAGGGAAGGATTCGGCAAAGTGTTCGAGGAGGTGGGAGCATGACGGAAACGATAACCCTTAGCGATGCAAAGGCCATAATCGAGAACCAGATTGAAGAGCTTGCGAAGAGGAACAAGGAACCCGAGTGGATGACGAGGATAAGGTACAAGGGGTTAGAAGCCTTTGAGAAGGCCCCTCACAGTGACCCCATAATAAGTGAGGAACAGCTCCTTCAGTTCATAGCAAAGCCCGAGGTCGAAGGCATACCGGAGAAAATCGAGAGCCTCGACGACTTACCGCCGGAGATGAAGGCCCTCCTGGACAGGCTCGGCATAGACGAGGTAGAGCAGAAATATCTGGCGGGACTGGCCGTCCAGACTGACACAGGCGTTATATACAACCAGTTCCTCAAGGATTGGGCCAAGAAGGGCCTTATAGTCCTCCCGATGGAGGAGGCCGTTAAGAAATACCCAGACATAGTGAAACAGCACTTCCTCAAGCTCTTCCGCGTTGATGAAAGCAAGCTGACAGCCTACCATACCGCCATATGGAACGGTGGAATCTTCCTGTACGTCAAGGAGGGGCTAAAAGTTCCATTCCCGCTCCACCTGTTCTTCCTGATTCAGGAGAGCGCTTTAGCTCAGGCACCGCACATAATCATAATAGCAGAGAAGAACACCGAGTTCCACCTAATCGAGGGCTGTACCTCGCCGGTCCTTCTAAAACACTCGCTCCACCTTGACATGACGGAGGCGTATTTCCACGAGAACGCCAGGGGCCAGCTCACGGTTTTACAGAACTGGCCGGAATACGTTCACACGAGACCGATGACGAGGGCGAAGATAGGAAAGAACGCGCGCTTCATCAACACGACCGTTACTCTCGGCTCTGGAAAGAGCAACATCGGCGACCCGCGCTACTGGGTTGACGAGAACGGCTACGTCGAACTGAATGGAATTCTCCTCGGTCAGAAGGACTACTACATTGACCTCGGAGGCAGGATGTTCCTCCAAGGAAAGGGGGCATCTGGAATAAACGCGAGCAAAGCTGTGATAATGGACGAGAGCAGGGTCATAACGCGCGGTATAATAACGGCCGAGGCGCCGAAGACCAAGGGGCACATAAGCTGTGACGCCCTGCTTATGAGCGACAAAGCGATAATGGAAACGTATCCGGGACTTGTCAGCAAGGTTGACGATGCCGAGCTGAGCCACGAAGCTGCCATCGGCAAGATACGCGAGGAGGAGCTGTTCTACCTTATGAGCAGGGGACTCGACGAGGAGAAGGCTACACAGCTTATCGTCAAGGGCTTCCTTGAACCAATGCTCAAGGACATTCCAATGGAATTCCTGGTTGAGATAAGAAAGATTATAGAGCTTGCCGTCAGCGGGGGCATGTGAGCCCCCTAACTATTTTAACCAGCTCCCAGAGGTCATTGACGTAGTAGTCCGCCCCGGGAACCTTTTCAAAGCGGACAATGTTTACCGTCTTTACGCCGGCCCTTTTTCCTGCTAGGATATCCCTTATGCTGTCCCCGACAAGTAGGACTTCATCTGGTCTTAGCTTCATAAGTCTCAAAGCCTTATTAACAAGGTATGGGTTAGGTTTCACTCCATCTAGATAGGTATAGTCCTTGCCAAGGATTATGTCAAAGTATTTATCAAGGCCAAAAGCCCTTAAAACCAGCTCCGTGTTGTCCTGAGATGCGTTGCTGACGGCGGCAAGCTTCAAGCCCATGTTCCTCAGCTCTTTTAACGCGTCAACGTCTGGGAACGGCTTAATCTTGCCTGCCTTCAAGAGGTTTTCACGATAGGTTCTGTTTGCCCTATCCAAGGCTTTCCAAAACTCTACGTGATCTATCCCAAATTTCTCAACGTATTTTCTCGAAAGCTTTCCTTCAATAATCTTTTTGAAAGTATCCCAATCTACAAAAACACCGAGTTTCTTCATTACTGGCGTTGCAACGTTATCGTACCATCTTCTTAAGGTGTATCCCTCGTAATAAACAAGGGTTTCATCAACATCAAAGATCAAACCCTTTAGCATTTTTATTTCCCATATATACTGTGAAGAAGAGGTTTATAAAAAGCTCATCCCTCAAGTCTTTTGAGAAGGGCGAACTCCCGTGGATCCCACGCAAGATCATCAGTGACGAGGTAAACTCTACCTCCAAACAGAATTGCATAGTCCCTAACATTATTGAGGAATTTTATAAGGGCTTTAAATCCATTGTGGAGGGCAAGGTATTCTGGACACGCTATAACAATTGCTTTATCGGGGTCATTTCTAAAGCTAGCAACTATACCCTCAAGAATTCTATGGAGCTCCCGAGGGCCAAAAAATCCCCGTGCCGCACTTACTGTAATAAGCTCCCATCCGGGTGGAACCTTAGTTCCAGCTCTGCCAATAACAACAGCTCTCTCCTCGGGTATTTCTCTCAGAGAATGGACTATCCTAAAATTGCCAATTTTTGGTCTCTCTGAGGGAGCCCCCGCGAAGAGGGGGGTAAGTGCCTTAAGCATCTTCCTCACCATTATACTCTAGGATTCGATCCTTATATCCTTTTTTTGTAAGTTGGTATGTAGGTGCCCTCAGTCAAGGCCGATCTCATCACATTTCAGTCGGTTAATCCGTCGTCATCGGATCTGAAGAGATAGAGATATAAAATTTAAAAACTTATTGGAACACTTTAAAAGAGCTCCTCAAGTTTAACGTCAATCTTGTCTGGATTGAAGGGAAGAACGTGCCTTGTTGTCTTTGGGGAGAACACTTCACCACGCTTAACAAGTTCGATGACGTCTTCCTTTGTAGGGGCTTTTCTAATGAAAACGTAGTCGATCTCACCTTTTGCCATGTCCTCCCTTGCGTCTTCTTTAAGACCATAGTATATAAGTTCAATTTTCCCTTCCTGGTTCATCTCGTCCAGTACTTTGCTTACAATTTTCTGTTCCTTCAGCGAGCCAGGAATTGCGAAGGTTTTCTTACCAACGATTGCAAAGGCAATCTCACCGCGTTCAGCCTTTTCTTCAGCGTTGGGATCTTCAACGACCTCAAGACCCTCCTTTTTGAGCCTCTCGATAACTTCGTTGAGGTCTCCCTTAAATGCAGGATACCAAGTGTAGACCTTTACGTCCTCGCTGAAATAGTCAAGAATAACGGAGGGAGCTCTTTTCGCGCCGAGCTTCTGAAGGCCAGCCCAACGGTGATGACCATCAACTATAAGATACTCCTCTGTTCCGGGGATTTTGGCCAAGAGCATAGGCTTCCAGAAAATACCAGAACCCGTAACGCTCTCTATGAAATCTTCCAGCTCTTTCTGAACGAGTTGTTCGTGGGGCTTCATTTTGTCAAGTTCAATAAAAACATAGTCAACCTTAACCGTGGGGATATCGTACTTTGGAACCTTTTCAACACCCATTTTCACCCCTCCACGAGCCTAAACCTGCAGACGGATATCGAATCGGAAGATAAAAAGGCTTTCCATTAAAATTTTCAACAATCCTATGGGGTTTGTTAAAGAAAAAAACTGAAACCCCGAAAAATCTACTGGAAGTTTAAAGAAAATCTGAAGACGACTCCTCAAAAGAACAAAATAGTCCGCGTCTAGGGCATACTCCAATGTAATTATTCGCACTTCGATGCTCATCTTTTCGTCCAGGTAATGTTATAAACATCATTGAGAATGAAGAGCGGTGATGTTCATGGCATTAAGTGACAGACTCGATGTAGTCAACCCTTCTGAGATAAGGAAGCTCTTTGACTTGGCTGCTGGCATAGAGAACGTGATTTCACTCGGAATAGGCGAGCCTGACTTCGACACGCCGGAGCATATAAAAGAATACGCCAAGGAGGCCCTCGATAAAGGCTACACTCACTACGGCCCGAACGCGGGCCTTCCGATGCTCCGTGAGGCCATAGCGAGAAAGCTCAAGAAGCAGAACAGCATCGAGGCGGACCCGAAGAGCGAGATAATGGTTCTCGTTGGGGCAAACCAAGCCTTCCTCATGGGGCTGGCGACCTTTCTGAAGGACGGGGAAGAGGTTCTCATTCCCTCGCCCATGTTCGTGAGTTACGCTCCAGCGGTCATACTCGCGGGCGGGAAGCCCGTTGAGGTGCCAACACATGAAGAGAACGAGTTCCGCCTGAGCGTTGACGACCTTGAAAAGAACGTCACTGACAAGACCCGTGCGCTCATCATAAACACCCCCAACAACCCGACGGGAGCCGTTCTCACCAAGAAGGACCTGGAGGAAATAGCGGACTTCGCGGTTGAGCATGACCTCATAGTGTTAAGCGACGAGGTCTACGAGCACTTCGTCTACGACGGCGTTAAGAACCACAGCATCGCTTCGCTCGACGGTATGTTCGAGAGGACGATAACGATAAACGGCTTCTCCAAGACCTTCGCCATGACCGGCTGGCGCCTCGGCTTTGTAACGGCCCCATCGTGGATTATCGAGAAGATGACCCGCTTCCAGATGTACAACGCAACCTGCCCCGTCACCTTCGTCCAGTACGCCGCGGCGAAAGCCCTTGAAGACGAGAGGAGCTGGAAGGCCGTGG
>NZ_JALVAO010000050.1 GCF_027011145.1 Thermococcus sp.
AGGAGGAACCTCGTCTGGAAGAGGCTGAACGAGATGGGCCTGCCGACCGTTAAACCGAAGGGAGCCTTCTATATCTTCCCGCGCATTAAAGACACCGGCCTCACAGACAAGGAGTTCAGCGAGTTAATGCTCAAAGAAGCTAAAGTTGCCGTCGTTCCGGGTTCGGCCTTCGGAAAGGCCGGTGAGGGCTACATCAGGATAAGCTATGCAACGGCCTACGAGAAGCTCGAGGAAGCTATGGACAGAATGGAGAAAGTTTTAAAGGAGAAAAAGTTGGTCTGAGTTATAGTTCCCCGAGCTCCACGTTTTCCACCTTTTTTGTCGCCTCATTGAGCTCGATAACGGCGTAGTAACCCCTGAAAAGCGGGCCGGGATTAACGATGACTGTTTTTCCGACCCTGTCAACGCTCCTGGCTTCGTGTATATGCCCGGTGACGACGAGGGGTGGCTGGTTCCTCTCAATGAACTCCCTCAGAGCTTTGCTTCCAACGTGGAGGCCCGAATGAATTCTATCAGCTTTGGTTTCCCTCGGAGGAACGTGAGAGAGAATAACATCTCCGGGGCGGTAGTTCCGCTCAAGGATTTTCATAATTTCGTCCTCGGTGAGTTCCCAAACAGTGTTGAACGGGGTTATGTTGGAGCCCCCAATGCCGATGAAGCCGACGCCGTTGATTTCAACCCTCTTGTCGTGAAGGCCGATGCCGAGTTCATCGAGCAGTTGGGGGACGTCTCTGCCGTCGCAGTTGCCGTGAACTGCAAGAATTGGGATTTCCAACCTTAATAGCGGTTTGAGGACTTCTTTAGCTGTTTCAATTCCTGAAAAGTGTGTTATATCACCAGCAACAAGAAGAACGTCGAAATTCGAATGTGAAACCAAACTAGTAAACTTTTCAACCCACATTCTGTTACCATGTATATCAGTCACTGCAACTATTCGCACTTTCTTCACCTCCATTTATGGAATAACACATGAACTTTAATTAATTTCTATCGACAATTGACTAAATTAACTTTAACGTTTACCGAAAACCTTATAAGGTTTAGGCTCCCCTAAGAGATTAGGTGATAGCATGGAGAGGGTTAAGTCAATACTTCATAGAAGACTTGAGGTTGTTAAGAAAAGGAAAGAAATTCTAATCCTTGAAGAGGCAAAGCTAGTGAGAATGGCAAAACAGAAAAAAGACGTCGCCCACAAACTTGCAAAGGTTAAGAGCGAAAAACTTGCACTGATGATGGAAGAGGCTAAACTTCTAAGAACGCTCAAACAGAACTCTTCCGCTTTCTGAACTTTCCAAACTTTTAAGAAGGAAAGGTCGAAAAAGAGGGAATCAGAAGACGTTGAGCTTGTCCTCAAGAATCAGCTTCTGTATCTTCGTTATGTTGGCTAGCCACTCGTCGGCAATCTCGTAGGCCGGCTTCTGGAGGACGTCGATTGAGTAGCCCTTCTTCGGGATTATCTGGACGCTGGCAACGAGGGGCTCGTCAATTGGCTTGCCTATCTGGCTCAGAATCCTCACGTAGACCTCCTCAACTCCCTCGACCTGCTCGGCTATGTCGTTGGCTATGAGCATAGAGAGGAGGTTGTATATCTTTCCAACGTGGCTAACCGGGTTCTTTCCGGCCGCGGCTTCCATACTCATGTGCCTGTTTGGAGTGATGAGGCCGTTTACGCGGTTGCCCCTTCCAACGCTACCGTCGTCTCCAGCTTCCGCGCTCGTTCCTGTGACAGTGATGTAATAAATTCCATCTTTTGGATCATCGGCTGTGTTAACGTATATCTTTGTAGGTCTCTCTGTGTGGGCCTCGACTATCTCTTTAGCTTTCTCGTAGATAGCTTCCTTAACTGCCATGTACTCGTCGGGGTTTTCAACTTCACTGTCCACTATAGCCGCGGCTATTGTGAGGTCAATCTCATCTCCCCTCCTGAGACCCATGACTTTGATGTCCTCGCCGACGGCCGGCCATTCCTTCTTGAACTCGTCGCTGTTGAGTGCTTTCTCAGTCTCAAGAACTATCTTTTCCGTTTCGCTGAGCGGGGCGTAGCCGACTCCAAAGGATGTGTCGTTGGCGAGCGGAATCGGGTTCTCCTTGGCCTTGTTGAAGACACCCACGAGGTCAACGCTTCCCTGTCCGATGCGTGAGTCTATGACAACGTGGTTCTCGATGTCAAGGTGCCTAACGGCCTTTTTGAGATAGTCCTTTGCGGCCTTTATGGCTATCTCGTGGACCGGGAAGAACTCCCTGTCAACCATCTCAACTGCCCTTCCGGAGAGGAGGATGTAAATCGGCTTTATGACCTCTCCACCGCCAAACTGCGGATAGGCCCTACCGCCAACGACTTCAACCTGGTCAGTGTTGTGGTGGAGGATTATGCCGTATCTCTTGATGTACTCCCTGCTGAGGGCTCTGCTGACCGCCTCGGCGATACCGTCGGCAATGCTGTCCGGGTGACCTATACCCTTTCTCTCGACGAGTTCAACCTTCTGCATCTCAACAGGAGTCCTTACGAGCTCCTCAACGACGATGTTCCTAACCTTCTCGGCCATGAGCGTCACCACCTTTTCCTTTAGCAAGGCTCGCTTCGGCGGAGCTCTTATATAATTTTCGGCATGAATTAGGAAAACTAACATTCCTACTGGTTATGAACCTCGAAAGCCTTAAAATATACCCCGAATAATTTTCTACGACGGTCTCCGCCCGGTGGCCCGGGCCCGGGAGTGGGTTGAGCCTTCGATGAACGGGTAAGACGATGCCGGGCGGACAGGGCTTGGCCTCCGGACCGCCTGAGGGTGGCGATGCCTTCGATGAGGGTGGGGGATAGCCAAGCCCACATTTTTAAGGCGTTTCTCCAACCTTCTCCGGTGGGAGCATGAAGATGGAGGAGATTATAGAGGCCATAAGGAGCGTTCTGGACGAGAAAGATTCCCTGAGGGAGGAGGCCCTTAAACTTACGAGGGAAATCGTCAGGCTTAGCGGAGATACCGTTAAAGCAATCCACCGCGGAGAGCTAAACCTCGCAAAGGAGCGCTGGGAAGAAACTAGAGAGAGGGTAGAAAGACTCAGGGAGATGCTGAAAGACCACCCGGACCTCTACTACTCCGGCTACGTTCAGACCGCCAACCAGGAGTTCGTTGAGGCCTCGCTCCTCCTCAGCTACGTTGAAGGCCAACCGTATCCGTCCCCTGAGAAGCTGGGCGTTCCCCACGCCGATTACGCCCTGGGTATTGGGGACTTCATCGGCGAGCTCAGGAGGTATTTTCTTCACAGACTCCTGGAGGGGGACATTGAAAGGGCAGAAAATGTCTACCGCGAAATGGAGAGCGTTTACAACGCCTTTATAACGCTTGAGTACCCGAAGGGTCTAGTAAACGTCAGGCAGAAGCAGGACCAGGCACGCTACGTCCTTGAGAGGACACTCGAGGATTTGGTGAGGGCAAAGCTCAACAGAAGCCTTGAGAAAAAGCTTGAGAAGGCATTGAATAATGATTGAATTAAACAATTACATAATTCGGGAAAAACTCAAAAAAATTGCCGAGGTTCAGGAGAGACTCTCGAAAAGGATAACCGAGAGACCCGTGAGAAGGGAAGACGTCAAAACCGTAGGTGCCGTTGATGTCTCCTACCGGGGAAACACGGCAGTCTCGGCCCTCGTGGTGTGCACCTTTCCAAAATGCGAGGTGCTTGAAACGAGAACTGTCAAAACGCAGGTTGGATTTCCCTACGTTCCAACCTACTTCTTTCTCAGAGAGACAAGGCCAGTCCTGCTCGTGGTTGGAAACGCTAACTTCGACGTTCTACTGGTGGAGGGACACGGAAGGGCCCACCCAAGGGGCTATGGTCTGGCCTCCCACATAGGGCTTCTCATCGGAAAGCCCGTTATCGGGGTGGCAAGGAAACCCTTACGGGGGGTTTCGCCCGAGCTGTACAGAAGGGTAGGAAAAGCTTATGTAAGCGTCGGGCATCTGATAGACTTGACCTCAGCAGTTGAGATAGTTAAGATACTAAACGATAATGGATATCCGAAACCCCTCAAGCTCGCTGATAAGCTCTCGAAGAGGTGCAACCGATGAAGAAAATCAAGCTCCTGGTTTTGCTCGCCGGCAGGGGGGCAGTGGGAAAGAAGGTTCGCGTAACCGTTAGAGAGCTCGCAAACGAACTTAACGTTTCCCCCCAGACTGTTCTTAGACTTCTGGGGGAGATGGAAGAAGAAGGGCTCATAAAGAGACTCGTGGAGGGCAAAAGGACTTTCATTGAGGTAACACCCGAGGGGGCAGGCTTTCTAAGAGACCTTTGCGAGGAGATTTCGAAGGCACTTTCCACCGGGGTAATAATAGGCGAGGTTGTGTCGGGACTCGGTGAGGGGGCCTATTACGTTAAACAGTACTCTCCTCTAATAAGGGAATATCTCGGCTTTGAGCCTTACCCTGGAACCCTAAACGTCCGAGTCCTCTTCCCGAAGACCGTTTTCGATGCCCTTTGCAACGCGAGGCCGGTCATAATCCCGGGGTTCACAAGAGGGGGCAGAACCTTTGGGGACGTTAAAGCCTACCGCGTGAGGATTGACTCGATAGAAGGGGCTATAGTAATACCCTCGCGAACCGTCCATCCGCCAAAGATAGCGGAGATAGTTGCCCCCGTCAAGCTGAGGGAGAAACTCGGTCTCCGTGATGGGGACAGAATTAGGATTGAGGTGGTAGAATGAAAGTAAACGTTGGTGCCATGCTTACCTTCGCAGGAACGGGCGCGTTCTTTGGGTTTTTACTTGCCGTTCTTGCATACGGGCCCTACGAGAACCAGCTCTTTGCTTACGGGATTTACGTTGGGCTCATCATCGGGGCCCTCCTTGGGATTAGGGCCGATGAGGGGTGGAACTTCAGGACATCGTCTGTTTCCTTCCTCCTAGGAATCGCAATGACGCTTATTCTCGCACTATGGTGGGTCTATAGAGGGATAGACGCCCGGTTTGCCAACCTCATGCTTGGAATTGTTCTCGGAACGGGCCTCTTAGTAAAACCAACGAACTTCACCGACGCGCTTGTAAGCCCCGCGACTTACCTCGGGGGGACCACTACCGCTCTGCTCATCTTGAAGAACTACGGAAGCTTTCAGTCCGTTGAGCACGGAGTTACGGCAATCCTCATCTTCACGGGAAGTGCCATGGCCCTCATTTTCTTTGGGGCGCTCGGCAGGTGGGGTTTCGAGAAGTTCAGGAACTTTGGCAAAAAAAGAAAGTAGCAACGCTTAAATATGCTCATTGATAACCTAAGGCGGTGATTGAAATGGTGATGAGGCTTTCAAAGCTCTACGGCAAGCAGATTTACAATACGAAGGGCAACTACGTGGGTTACGTTGACGAGGTCTTAATCGAGATTGACAGGGGAAAAGGAAAAGTACTCGCGCTTGTTTTGCCGGGAGAAAAGGTTGGAGTCCCCTACGACCGCGTTACTGCAATAGGGGACATAGTCCTCGTGAAGGCAAAGGAGGATTAACCTTCTTTCACCTTTAAAGCTTCCAGGAACCTTTCTGTAACCGCTTCCTCAACGAGCTTAAGGAGGGAGTTCTTGTCCTTGGCGAGCTTGAAGATTCCAAGGGGTATCCTGGCCCCTCCGGCCCTCGCGTGGCCACCTCCGGAGCCGAGTTCTCCGAAGGCCTCCTTCATAACGGCACCGATATTGACCCTAACGTCTCTCGTCCTTGCTGAAATCTCGATTTTGTCGTCAACGATTCCAAAGACGAGGACGGTCGTTATGCCCTCCAGCCTGAGGAGGAAGTCCGCTGCTTCCGCAAGGGCGTCGCGGTTGGTAATGAAACCTACGTTGCTTATTATTATGTTTTTGTATATCCTCCTGTGCATTATGGCTCTCGCGAGGATTTCGGCGGTTTCGGTACTTATGTCGGGGTGCTCTATCTTATCAAGGAGCTCGTAGTCAACTTTACCGGCTAAAAATTCTATTGCCTTCAAATCGACGGGGCTCAGCTTCGAGAACTTCTTTGTGTCTATGTATATGCCGTAGAAGAGGGCAGTCGCGAGGGGCGGTGAAACTGCTATGTTGAGGCCTTTGAGATACTCCACGAGGATTGATGATGCTGAATTGACGTCGGGCCTTATGTCCAGGAATGCATCATCAGGAAGGACATCGGAGAGGTGCTGGAGAACCTGATGATGATCGATGACAATTTTAATCCTCTCGTAGTCGGAGTTCTCGAGTATTGTAAGGTTTCCATTGGGCTGACAATCAACTAGAGCTATGTAAGGATATCTTCTTAGTTCATATGAACCTCTAGAAACGCGAGTTACTTCGATTCCAAGGAGATTGATAAAGGCTCTGTTTTCGTGATGAGTGATCTCCCCACCGTGAACTATTTTTGTTTTGAATCCAAGGGTTTGAGCTATAAGGCTTAGAGCTGCGGCGCTTGCAAGAGAATCTGGATCAGGGTTGTCATGCATAACTATAAGCAGAGAATCGCCATTTGCCTTTAGTTCCCTGAGTTTTTTAACGAGAAGATTAACATTCTTTTTTTCTCCAATGTGCTTTACCATCCTAATCAGAGCATCTCTTAGAGCCGTTCTGGGGGAAATTGCATAGTCCACATTAACGTCTGCTTCAAAGCTTTCTTTTATGCTCGTCTTGAGCTCTTCAAGATTTATTTCATCGGGGAGCACCGTTATTATAGGAACTTCTTTATTGTTTGTTCTGATGACGTAGACGGTCTTTTTTATTGTTTCAACGTCCATAGTTGTTATTATCACGAGCTCTGATTTCTCAATTCCCGCTTTTAAGAGAGTAGCTGTATATGAAAAATCACCGTGAACTACATGAAAACCGCTTTCTTCAAGAGTTCTCGCTCGGATTTCATTTTTTTCAACTATCACAACATCGAACTCTCCCCTGAGGGCCTCTGCTATTGAACGCCCCAGGGCTCCCCCTCCAAGTATGAGGATTCTCATGACTATCACCCACTTTATGCACAACAATGTTTAAATAGGGGCTCTAATATACTAAACCGTGACCCTACCTACGGATTCTTTAATGAGAATGGGGATATATATAGATAATGGTGGTGGGTATGCAGCTACCGGATAAAACACCGCTCGTTGAGAACGTTGTAATAACATCGGCGAGTGAGCTTAGAGATCTTCTTAATCAGGCTCTTAGTCAGGGAAAAGGGGCTTTTCTAAAGATCTTCGCCAAAGACAAAAATGGGAAGTACTACATAACCGTGCTCCTTGATACTTCAAAAGTTCTGGCTGTAGAATGCCTTGTAGTTGACAATAAGCAGACTTTGATTGGAGAAGAAGCAGTTACCCTTCTTAAGTCAATACTTGAAAAGCCCATGGTTGTTGATGTGTACTCTTTGGACGAAATTGAAATGAAGCTTTCAATAGCCGAAAACCTCGAGATATATTCAGAAACTCCCAAAGTTCCCCTCGAAGAACTTCTATCTGGAAAAATAATTCAAACACAGAAGCCTGAAGAGATAACTTCAAGAACAGTTCAATCTGAAACACTAGCTGTTAGAAAACCCTCTTTCGAGCCCCAAAAGCCAGCCCAGCCTGAGATCGTTGTCAATTTTACTGGGGGCACACTTCCAGAGGGGGCCTTTAAGAAATATGCAGAGAACATCATAAGAGAAGCCAATAGAATCAAGGGGCTTTCTATAAGCAGAATTGAGTTCGATGCAAACGTCGGTGAGGGTGTTGTCTATCTAAATGTAAGGGTCTATGGAACAACTGAGAGTACTGACAGAAGGCAGGTAGAAATAGCGGAGAAAAGAATTTTCCACATAGTAAGCAAGTATGCCCCTATAATACTCAGGGAGGCAGAATACAAGCCCATATTGAAGGATATAAGTGTTATTCTAAACGGTGAGGAAGCAAGACCGCATGAGATTGTTGAGAAAGACAAAAAGAAAACAGGAGCTGTTACGAGGGACGGAAAGATTCAGTTATCTGTTCTTGAAGATGTCTGGCCATACTTTAGCAATTTCGCAAGAACGGTGATTAAAGAGTTAGAAACGGCAGGAATAAAGGTTAACAGGGCTTATTTTGACGTAAAGGGAAGAAGAGAGTTTGAAATAAATCTTTCAATAGTAGTTGAAGCTCCCTTTGACAGAGCAACTATTGAAAAAACAGTCAGGACGATTTTGAATAGACACGCAAAGGAACTATCAAGCTCAATAGACCGGTATATCACAGTTCACAATATTGAAGTTGAAGTTGTAGAAAGGGCACTTCAAAAACCAGATACAGCAAAAAGAGTTGTGACCAGTGGGAAAGCTGCGGAGATACTTGCCAAAAAAGAATTACTCGAGAAAGAAGTTGAAAAACTGCTGAAAGAAGCAGGAATAGAGGAACTAGCTCCTTTCACAGAGGAAAAGAAGAAAGAAGCAGAAGAAACTCTGCTGAGGAGTAGAATAGAGCCGGCAATAGAAACCCTGAAAAACAGAGTTCATGCAGAGCTGAAGCTCATTCCAAGGGTTACATTTAAGTGGCTTAAGCTCAACCACGAGATTCAGGGTTCGACAGTCTACGTTGATATCGAGGCATCTTTCGTCAAAGAAAGCGTTGGGGGCCTCTTTGGGGCATATTCAGGTGTTTCAGATGACAGGATAAAACGAGAAATAACTGAGACAATAAACAGAATTATCACAGAAGTCTCCAGAGAGTACAGTGTGTCAATAAGGCCAAGGAAGATAAACGTAATCCTCCGCTGACCTTTTCTCTTTTCAGCACTCAAGATCGTCATCATCCTTTCGTCAGCACTGCCGAGGTCATCATCGTAAGTAGTTCACCGGGACGGTTAAGTCCTTTTTTCATACCTTCATCTAAACGCTAAAGCGCTAATTTTTTAAGGCTTCCTCCAGAGTGGGAACCATGCAAACGTTAATCCTAGGGGTCGCATTGGCGCTTGCATCGGCATTTTCTTGGGCCTCGGCGACGATACTGGTTAGATTAGGCCTCAGAAAGCTGTCGCCAATCGGGGCAAATATCTTCAGGCTTTACGTTGCCTCAACGCTCTTTCTCATAATTTTCGCCCTAACCGGAAACCTGAGCGTTTTTAAACTTCCAGCAAGACTCCTCGTCCTAGCTTTTATCTCAGCACAGTTCGGCTTCGTTATAGGCGATTACTTCTACTTCAACGCCCTGAAAAGGATGGGCGTCTCGAGAACAGTTCCCATAACCTCAACATATCCCCTCTGGGCGATTCTGTGGGCAATCCTCTTTCTGGGCAAAAGGGTCAAGCCCCATGTGATTATTGGTGCCGTTCTCGTCGTCCTAGCAATCATCGTGGTCAAGAAAGCTGAAGAAGAGGAGCACGCCGACAGGCTCGGTTTCCTCTTCGCCTTTATCGCCCCAATTTCATGGAGCGTTGCCATAACTATAATGGACTACCTCACGAGAAGCATGCCTTCCCTTCAGCTTGCAGGTATTAGGATGGTCTTCGCGGCCCTGGGAATTTCGGTCTTCCTTCCAAGATATGGTGAAGAGGTCAGAAAAATAAGCAGAAGGGAAGCAATAGCCCTCACCGGTGCCGCCGTCCTGGGCCTAATCCTTGGGCAGTATCTCTTCGTGTATTCGGTCTCCCTCGTCGGTTCGCCAATAGCGGCACCGGTTTCAGCGATAAATCCAATAATAGCATCGCTACTGGCCGTCCTGCTTCTCAAGGAGAAGCCAAACGCGAGGATATTCGAGGGTCTGATTCTAGCTGTCGTGGGTGTCGTCCTTATCTCGGTGGGCTAAACTTTTAAGGCCCGTTTTCTATTCTAAATCGCCGACAGCGAGGGGACAATACCCCTCGCACGGGCTCGGTCTTCCCGCCTCCGCGAGGTAGTCGGGTTCGATGAGCGGAGCGTGCTCACGCCGAGCCCACAGGGCCGGGAGCATCCACCCGCGGGAGCAATGACCGCGGGCCTCTGTGCCCGGCCTACAGTATTAGAAAGGATTATAACTTCTTAGCTCCATAAATAACTGGTGGTTATTTATGGTAACAATACCTCGGCCAATTGATCCCAGAGAAATCCGGCGAATTCGAAAGGAGCTCGGCATAACTCAGGAGGAACTTGCAAAGAAAGCCGGGGTTACTCAAGCGTACATAGCGAAGCTCGAAGCCGGTAAAGTTGACCCAAGGCTCTCAACGCTGAACAGAATTCTTCAAGCTCTTCTAGAATGCAAAAAGGCTCAACTGAAAGCAAAAGATGTCATGTCTTCGCCAGTAATATATGTTAAGCCATATGAGAAAGTGGAAAAGGTAATTAGACTTATGAACGAGCACAACATTTCTCAGATTCCCGTTGTTTCTGGAAACAAGGTAGTGGGTTCTGTAACCGAGCGGACACTCGTAAGACAGAGCCTTGAGTACGAGGACATCTACGACAGAAAGGTCATGGAGATAATGGAGGAACCGTTCCCCATCGTAAATGAGGAGGAAGACTTGGAAGTTGTTAAGTATCTCCTTGAGGACAATCCAGCTGTTCTCGTCCAGAACAGAGAGGGAAAAATTGTTGGAATCATAACTCGTGTTGACCTTTTCAGAGTTGGTAAGGCATAGTCCACAACTTTTAAAACCTCTCCTTCTCAACATAGTTGGACATTTAATCCGGACAAAACGTCCAGGTGGTAACCATGAAAAAAACAGCGGTGCTTGTTGTTTTGCTCCTGATTGGAGCTGTTATAGCAACCGGATGTATAGCCTCAAATTCAACTACCCCCACGAAAAGTTCCTCATCAACGACGTCCCCAGCCTCAAGCCCAACAACCAGCTCAACAAAGAGCCCAGCCACGAGCTCGAGTTCAACGCAGATGGAAAAGAGCTACTACCCAATAACGATTAAGGACTTTGCAAACAGAACAGTAACAATAAAGGAGGAACCGAAGCGCGTTGTCTCACTCGCCCCAAGTATAACCGAGGACCTGTATTATCTGGGACTTCTCGACAGGGTTGTTGGAGTCACAGGTTACGAGGACTGGCCTCCCGAAGTTAAGAAAATCACCTCAGTTGGAGGCTACGGTGCCTACGCAAGCCTTGAAAAGATAGCAGAACTAAAACCGGACCTTATTATAGCAGACAACGCAGTATTTTACAAGAAGGGTTTCCTTGAAAGTCTGGAAAAGATAGCACCGGTTGTTATAATAGCCCCACAGAGCATTGATCAGATTCCTCAGGCAATTGAGCTCCTCGGAAAAATCTTCAACAGGGAGGACAGGGCGAAGGAAGTCATTGATGAGTTCAACGCAAAGGTAAATGCAATAAAGGAACTCACGAAGAATCAGCCAAAGGTCAAAGTCTTCTTCGTAACCTGGAGCAAGCCCCTCATGACCGCGGGCAAAAACACCTTCATCAACGACGTTATCACGATAGCCGGAGGAGCGAACATCTTTAACGATACCAAGGGATGGCCACAGGTCAGTGCTGAGGAGGTCATAGCAAGGAACCCCGATGTTATAATCTTGACACCCCACTGCGGAATGACGATTGAAGAGGCCTACAAGCTCTTTGCAGGAACCAACGCCGTTAAAGAGGGCCACGTTTACATGATTGAGAACGAGAACGACCTAATTCACCCGAGCCCGAGGATAATAAAGGGAATAGAGATTGTGGCAAAGCTCCTCCACCCAGATGCCTTCAAGACAAAGTATCCACTCACAATAAAGGACATGGCCAACAGAACCGTCACAATCCCGAAGGAGCCACAAAGGGTCGTTTCACTTGCTCCAAGCATTACTGAGACAATATTCTACCTTGGAGCCGGGGACAAGCTCGTTGGAGTTACGAAATATGCAGACTGGCCTCCTGCAGTGAAGAACATAACGAAGGTCGGTGGCTACGGAGCCTACGCCAACCTCGAAGAGATTGCCAAGCTCAAGCCCGACCTCATCATAGCGGACAACGCGGTGTTCTACAAGCAGGGCTTCCTTGAAAGTCTGGAAAAGATAGCGCCAGTTGTAATCGTCAACCCGAAGAGCATCGAGGGAATATACAAACAAATTGAGCTCATTGGAAAGATTCTCAACAGGGAGGAACAGGCCTCGATGGTGATAGCCGAGATGAAAGCACAGATAAGCTACATTGAGGGCCTCGTGGCCAACCAGAGCAGGCCGAGTGTGATGTATCTCGTTAGTACGTACAACGGCTACTGGATAGCCGGAAAAGACACCTTCGCGGACAGTATAATCAAAATTGCAGGAGGTAAGAATGCCTTCGAGGACATTACTGGCTGGAAAGCGGTCAGTGAAGAGGAAATCGTAGCAAGGAACCCGGACGTGGTTATCATAGCCTCAGCCTACGTTGACCCGAAGATATTCTGCTCAGGCCCGCTCTCAACGATCAAAGCCGCGAAGGAGGGCAGGGTTTACACTGTCAGCGATCCCAACGTCTTCCAGAGACCGAGCCCGAGGATTGTACTGGCAATCCGCGAGATGGCCGAACTGCTCCATCCGGACCTCTTCAAGTACCAGCCTCAGCCACTTGTCTGCTCTGCCAACACAACTGCCAACTCGACCGGCTGATTTTTAAGCTTCTTTTCCCTCTTTTTCCCGGTGATGCTATGGAGAAGAAGACCGTTTACAGGGTTCTGCTCGTGATTGTGATAATCCTGGCGATAATATTTACGCTCGGCGTTGTTGGCATCGTTCCCTTTGTCTGGAGCGAATACATAACGGTTTTCATGGTCATCCTGTTCTTCGTTCTGAGGTTCAGTAAAGGCGCTCAACCCTGAGGATTGAGAGGTAAAGGAAGACCATCGAGAGCAGGAGCAGGACGAGGAAGGCATAAATCGGATTGACGACGTCGTAGTAGTGGAGCATGGCGAAGCGAAGGCCATCAACGGAGTACGTCATCGGAGTTACGAGGCCCACAACGAGGAACCACTTCGGAAAAAGGAGGAGAGAAACTATAGCACCGCTCGTGAACATCATGGGGAGCCTAATCAGGTTGAGCCACGTCATGGCGTTTATTGGATTCTCGACGACGAGGGAAACGTAGAGGCCCAAGGCCGAGAAGGTAAAGGCTGACAGAACGAGAAAGAGCACAAAGAGTGAAAGGTTCCATATCGGATAGACCATGAAAGCCCTCAGGAAGAGAAGGCTAACGAAACCGACGAAGAGTCCGAATATCGAACCGGTGAGAACCTTGGCCAGAACGATTTCAGAATAACTCACCGGGGCAACCAGGAGTCTCTCAAAGGTTCTAAGCCTTCTCTCAAAGATTATCGAGGACGAGACGAAGGAGGTCGTCCCGAAGAGGACGGAAATCGAAACGAGACCCGGGGCAAGGTGGTCAACGTCACCGAAGCGAACTGCAAAGGCCAGGGTGAAAACCAGCGGAAAAACGATGCCCCAGCTTATCGAACCGGGTTTTAGAACGTACTCTCTAAGCTCCTTTTCAGCTATTGCAAGGACCTTCAAAGCGGACACCCCCCGCAGGGACAGCCCTTGGTCAGCTCAACGAAAACGTCCTCAACGCTCGGAACCTCTGTGCAGAGGCCCTCAATCCTGAAGCCAAGCTCGGTCTTTAAAGAGTACAGCCTTTCGAGGAATTCATCGACGTTTTCAACCTCCAGAAGGAGCCTCCCCTCATCGAAGGAAACGTCGTACTCCTCTAGGGCCCTCAGGAGAGAAGATGTCAAAGGCTCGACCGAGAGCTTTACAATGACCTTTTTTCCGATTAACTTTGCGAGCTCACCCCTCTTGCCCTCGGCTACTATCTTTCCCTCCCTCATTATCGCTATCCTCTGCGGAATCGTCTCAGCTTCAACCATGTTGTGGGTCGTTATGAAGACAGTCATGCCCCTCTTATTTAGAACCCTGATGAGCGCCCTGACGGCCTTGGCGGAGTGAACATCCAGCCCGTTCGTCGGCTCATCGAGGAAGAGGACTTCGGGCTCGTGAATCAATGCTGAGGCTATCGTCACCCTCCGCTTAAAGCCCGTGCTCAACTTCCCAAACTTCCTATCGGCTGGAAGTTCGAACTCCCTTATGAGCTCCTCAACCCTCTCAAGGGGGGCATCGTAGAGCTTCGCCATGAACCTTAGGTTGTCCCTTACTGTGAGCTCGTCGTAGAGGTTCGAAACGTCCGGAACAAGGCCTATTGACTTCCTAACCGCGAGCCTCTCCCTTTTGACGTCGAAACCGTTGACGTAGGCCTCCCCAGAGGTAATTGACGTTAAGGTCGTTAACATTCTCACGGTGGTCGTCTTTCCGGCACCGTTGGGACCCAGTAGGGCAAAGGCTTCCCCTTTCTTCACACTAAAGCTAACACCCCTCACGGCCTCGAAGTCACCATAGCGCTTAACGAGGTTCTTAGCTATTATCGCTTCCGCCATAGTAGAACCCCCAACAGCAGGATAGCCAAGAGCAGGGAGAGACCAACGTAGGGGTTAAAGCCAAACGTCTCGGTTTCCTCGGTCGAGGTGACGGTAGGTCGGGCCTCGCCGAGGGACCACGCCTCAATGACGCTGTAGCAGTTTTGGACATCATGGGAGCCGTATTCCGTCAGGAAGTAGCCCTTGGGCGAAAAGGCGACGTGGTAAGCGGTCCCGTTGAAGCGCTGGAACCACACAACAGTTCCGTTGGGCGCTATAAGCTCGGCAGTTTTTCCATAGCTAACGACGGTGTAATTGTCTCTGGTTCCAACGTCGTAGGCGTAGCCGATGAGGGGAACGGAGTAGATGGCTTTTCCATCGAGGGCAAGAAGGGTAACGTTCCCGAAGTTCCCGGCAACCGCGATGCCATTCCCGTCGGTATCAACGGCCCTGGCATAGCCGTTGAACTTTTTCTTCCAGAGGACCTTCCCGTTTTCATCAAACGCTATAAGCTCACTCCACAATTCCGACTGCGGAACCACGAGGGCCAGAACCTCATCTCTGGCTACCAGAACTTTCCTAACCGGGCCGGGATTGGTTTTCCACAGGGGTTGTCCGGAAGCTGAAAACACCCACAGCCCCGAGTCCGAACCAACGAGAACCTTATTCCCCCACAGGAGAACGCTCCATGTGTAGTTTCCCAGGCGCTTTTCCCAGGCGAGTTTACCGTTCCGGAAGAGGTAAACCCAGCCCGAGGCATCGCCCGCAACGGCGATACTGCCGTTTTGAGAAATCGAAACGCTGACGACGGCTTCCCTCAGGTTCCTCTCCCACAGGACTTTACCGTCTTTAAAGGCCTGAACCCACCTGCCCTCGGTGCCGATGAGCAGAATATCGTTGTCGGAAAGAGCTGAGGAATAGGCTATCCCCCTTGTTGGTGCCTTCCAGAGAAGCTTTCCGTCGGGACTCAGCAGTTCAGCGTAGTATCCGAAGGCCAGCCCAATCGCTCCGTTCTCGTTTAAGGCCATCGAGAAGACGGCGCATGTGTCGGAGTAGCTCCAGAGATGGGAGGGCTCAAGGGCAAAGGCGTATGGAATGACTAGCAGGATAAGTGCGATTGCAACGAATGTTTTGCTTTTCATCTCACACACCGGCATTCGTTCGGACAACCTAATAAAAAGCTTTCCGGTGTATAGTTGCTAAAACACTTTTGTTCTTCTTTCCCCGTTAGGCTAAACAAACGATGTAAACCTTTGGTTTAGAATTCTCGGGTTTAAAAACGCTTTTTTAGGCTCCGGCAGAGTTCATACTGAGGAACAAAAATGGTCGTGTGTATGTTTATGTTCATCGGAGGTGATTGGGTTGAGATACGTTAAGTTGCCGAAAGAAAACACCTATGAGTTCCTCGAAAGGCTCAAGGAGTGGGGCAAGCTCTATGCCCCTGTAAGGATTTCAGAGAAGTTCTACGATTTCCGCGAAGTTGACGACGTCAGAAAGGTGGAATTTCACTACAACAGGACGATAATGCCTCCGAAAAAGTTCTTCTTCAGGCCTAGGGAAAAGCTCTTCGAGTTCGACCTGAGGAAGCCCGAATACAGGGAAACGATTGAAGACGTTGAACCCTTTGTCCTCTTTGGAGTGCACGCCTGCGACATCTTTGGCCTGAAAATACTCGACACCGTTTACCTCGACGAGCTTCCCGACAAGTATTACAGGGTTCGCAGGGAGAAGGGAATCATAATCGGAATAAGTTGCATGCCAGATGAGTACTGCTTCTGCAACCTAAGGGAGACCGATTTTGCCGATGACGGCTTTGACCTGTTCTTCCACGAGCTCCCAGATGGATGGCTGGTTAGGGTTGGAACCCCCACCGGCCACAGAATAGTGGACAAGAACATCGAGCTCTTTGAAGAGGTTACAACAAAGGATATCTGCGCCTTCAGGGAGTTCGAGAGGAAGAGAAGCGAGGCCTTCAGGTACCACGAGGACTGGAGCGACCTGAGGTATCTCCTTGAGCTCGAAATGGAGCACCCCATGTGGGACGAGGAGAGCGAGAAATGCCTGGCATGTGGAATATGCAACACCACTTGCCCCACCTGTCGCTGTTATGAAGTGCAGGACGTGGTGAACCTTGACGGAGTTACGGGCTATCGGGAAAGGCGCTGGGACTCCTGCCAGTTTAGAAGTCATGGCTTAGTTGCCGGCGGTCACAACTTCAGACCAACCAAAAAGGACCGCTTTAGAAACCGCTACCTCTGTAAAAACTCCTACAACGAAAAGCTGGGCCTAAGCTTCTGTGTGGGATGTGGTCGCTGTACGGCATTCTGTCCGGCGGGGATTAGCTTTGTGAGGAACCTGCGCGTCATCCTCGGCCTCGAAGAGCGCTCTTGCCCCGGGAAAATAGCCGAAGAGATTCCAAAGAAAGGTTTTGCCTATGCGGAAAACATCAGGGGTGAGGACGTATGAGCGAATTACCCAAGGATATTATGATGCCCGACGATAACCCGTACGCCCTCCACAGGGTTAAGGTTCTGAAGGTCTACCAGCTCACGGAAAAGGAAAAGCTCTTCCTTTTCCGCTTTGAGGACCCGAAGATAGCCGAGAAGTGGACCTTCAGGCCGGGCCAGTTCGTCCAGCTGACCATTCCCGGCGTTGGAGAGGTGCCGATAAGCATCTGCTCCTCGCCGATGAGAAGGGGCTTCTTTGAGCTGTGCATCAGAAAGGCGGGAAGGGTGACAACTGTAGTCCACAGGCTTAAGCCCGGAGATACGGTTCTCGTTCGCGGTCCCTACGGCAACGGCTTCCCTGTTGATGAGTGGGAGGGCATGGATTTACTCCTCATCGCCGCTGGACTGGGAACGGCCCCGCTGAGGAGCGTTTTCCTTTACGCGATGGACAACCGCTGGAAGTACGGCAACATAACGTTCATCAATACTGCCCGCTACGGTAAAGACCTGCTCTTTTACAAGGAGCTTGAGGCAATGAAGGACCTAGCGGAAGCTGAGAACGTCAAAATAATCCAGAGCGTAACCAGAGACCCGGACTGGCCAGGGAGACACGGCAGGCCCCAGAAGTTTATCCCAGAGGCAAACACCGACCCCAAGAAGACGGCCATAGCCATCTGCGGTCCCCCGAGGATGTACAAGTCAGTCTTCGAGGCCCTCATAGAATACGGTTACAAGCCAGAGAACATCTACGTAACCCTGGAGAGGAAGATGAAGTGCGGAATCGGAAAATGTGGTCACTGCGTTGCCGGAACGAGCACGAGCTGGAAGTACATTTGCAAAGACGGGCCGGTTTTCGGCTACTTTGATATAGTTTCAACACCCGGGTTGCTCGACTGAGGTGATGGGAATGGAGGAGAAAAAAATCCGCATCGGGTTTTACGCTCTAACCTCATGCTACGGCTGTCAGCTCCAGTTAGCTATGATGGACGAGCTCCTACAACTCATTCCAAACGCTGAAATCGTATGCTGGTACATGCTCGAGAGGAACAGCGTCGAGGATGAGCCGGTTGACATAGCCTTTATCGAAGGAAGCGTCTCTACGGAGGAAGAAGTTGAACTCGTTAAGAAAATCCGCGAGAACGCGAAGATAGTGGTGGCCGTCGGTTCCTGTGCCGTTCAGGGCGGTGTCCAGAGCTGGGAAAAGGATAAGCCACTTGAGGAGCTCTGGAAGACGGTTTACAGCGATGCCAAGGTCAAGTTCCAGCCCAAGATGGCCGAGCCAGTCTCGAAGTACATCAAGGTGGACTACAACATCTACGGCTGTCCACCGGAGAAGAGGGACTTCCTCTACGCCCTCGGGACGTTCCTAATAGGTTCCTGGCCGGAGGACATAGATTATCCAGTCTGCCTTGAGTGCAGGCTGAACGGAAATCCGTGCGTGCTTCTGGAGAAGGGTGAGCCCTGCCTCGGCCCGATAACGAGGGCCGGGTGTAACGCCCGCTGTCCTGCTTATGGTATAGCGTGCATCGGTTGCAGGGGCGCGATAGGCTACGACGTTGCCTGGTTCGACTCGCTCGCGAGGGTCTTCAAGGAGAAGGGTCTGACCAAGGAGGAAATCCTGGAGAGAATGAAGATTTTCAACGCCCACAATCCAAAGGTCGAGGAAATGGTCAACAAGATATTCGAGGGGGTGAAAGAATGAGCAGGGTTTACCTCCCAATCACCGTTGACCACATAGCGAGAGTGGAAGGCAAAGGCGGGGTTGAGATTGTAGTTGGCGACGATGGCGTCAAGGAGGTCAAGCTCAACATCATCGAAGGGCCGAGGTTTTTCGAGGCCATAACCATAGGCAAAAAACTCGAGGAGGCCCTGGCCGTTTACCCGAGGATATGCTCCTTCTGTTCGGCGGCGCACAAACTGACCGCGGTGGAAGCGGCGGAGAAGGCGATAGGATTCACCCCGCGCGAGGAGATTCAGGCCCTAAGGGAGGTCCTCTACATAGGCGATATGATAGAGAGCCACGCTCTCCACCTCTACCTTCTCGTTCTGCCCGACTACCTCGGCTACTCCGGGCCACTCCACATGGTTGAGGAATACAGGAAGGAGATAGGAATAGCACTCGACCTCAAAAACCTCGGGAGCTGGATTATGGATGAGCTGGGAGCGAGGGCCATACACCAGGAGAACGTCATCCTGGGTGGCTTCGGAAAGCTTCCCGGCAAAAGCGTTCTTGAGAAAATGAAGGAGCGCCTGAAGGAAGCCTTACCCAAAGCGGAATACACCTTTGAGATCTTTACTAAGCTTGAACAGTACGAGGAAGTTGAGGGGCCGATAACCCACTTGGCGGTAAAACCGAGGGGTAACGCCTACGGAATCTACGGGGACTACATAAAGGCCAGCGACGGCAACGAGTTCCCGAGTGAAGAGTATAAGGAGCACATAAAGGAGTTCGTCGTTGAACACAGCTTTGCGAAGCACTCCCACTACCATGGGAAGCCCTTCATGGTCGGAGCCATATCGCGCGTCGTCAACAACTCAAGACTCCTCTACGGGAAGGCCAAAGAACTCTACGAGGACCACAAAGAGTTGCTCAGGCCAACGAACCCCTTCGCCAACAACCTTGCTCAGGCCCTCGAGCTCGTCTACTTCATCGAGCGTGGAATCGACCTCATCGATGATGCCCTCGCCAAATGGCCCTTCAGAGCCAAAGACGAGGTAAAGATTAAGGACGGCTTTGGCGTCTCTACCACGGAAGCACCGCGTGGAATACTCGTCTACGCCCTTGAAGTCAAGGACAGAAGGGTGGCTTACGCTGACATAATAACGCCGACGGCCTTCAACCTGGCGATGATGGAGGAGCACGTCAGGATGATGGCAGAGAAGCACTACAACGATGACCCGGAGAGGCTGAAGCTTTTGGCCGAGATGGTGGTGAGAGCCTACGACCCGTGCATCTCCTGTTCAGTGCACGTGGCGAGGCTCTGACCTCTCAACTTTTTTAAGGTCTTTAAACTAACTAAAACCGGGGAGAGAGATGGGGGAGGTTGTTATTCAAGTCGTCGTTCCCGATGGCTACGAGGAGGCCTTTAAAAAAGAGGTTGAGGAGATGGCCAAATACCTTCGAAACAGGGAGAGGCTAAAGAAAAAGATGGAAAAGCTCTTTGGAATGCTAAAAACCGACAAAACGTGGAAGGAAATGAAGAGGGAGATGTATGAAGGGCGTCTTGCTCGATACCTCGATTCTCCTTGAGCACTTCAAAGGAAATCCCAAGGCCAGAAACGTTCTCCTGAGTTTAATGGAGTCCGATGTAGTTCTCTTCATTAACCCTATAATCTTCAGTGAGGTCGTTTATCTGCTTCTCGGCTTCTATTCCGATGTATCTCCAAGAAGCCTGAAGGGAAAGCCTGAAAAGCTACCTGAGGAGCTTGACCTCGTTTTTGAAGTCCTTGAAGAATACGCCTTTGTGGAACTTGGAGAGAAAACTTCTCTGATAGCTAGAGACCTCATTAGGAAATACGCCATGCTCCCGAACGACGCCTTAATCCTAGCGACCTGCATAGAGCACGGCTTCTCCTTGGCGACGCTCGATGAGGATTTTAAAATCCCAGCGAAAGAAGAGGGAATTCAGTTGCTGGGCGTATGAATAAAAAGAAAGGGAAAGTCAACCGCTCATTCTCTCGCAGGGGAAGTAAACCTTGCCAACGAAGCCCTCTCCTGTGGGTCCAACGATGTAAACGTCCCCTATTGAGTACCTGTAAACGATAACCATGTTCCCACTCTTGGATTTACATATACCGGGCAGAACATACGTTCCGTTTATGAATTCAACTTGGGGAGCATTGGCAATCTGGATTGGCTCGTGGAACTTCATGGTAATGTTGAACGTCTCGTTCCACAGGGTTATTCTTTTCACGGACACGAGAAGGGGCCTCACAAGGTAATTGGCTCCGTACTTCTCGACCTCATAGTTGACGGTCATATCAACGGTTTTGTTGGGGACTCCCGAAACCCTAATGTTCAGAAGAACAATGGAGCCGTTGATAAGAAAAGCTGTTAGTGAAAGAGGATCGCGGGACTCGTTGTACTCATAAACTGGAATCATGTATGTGGGAACCATATAAACATCGTTTGAGAGCCTGAATGTTGAAAGGTTGTAAACAGGCCCCCCGGCCTTTATGAATATCACCGGATATGAGTAGTGAACGACTATGTGACGGTAGCCTGTGAAATTGGCCGTGACGTTAACCGTTACGGCAGTTACGTTGATGGGGACTTTAAACGGAACCTCTGTAACGTTGAGGGAAAAGCTCTGAGAAGCCGATGAATTTCTTCCAACCTGCACGAGGCATCCAGCCGAAAAAACCGCCAGGATGAGAACAAGGACCATAATCTTCTTTGCCATAGGAACATCCCTCACATGTTTCTTTGATACTATTATGACAACTGTCAGTTGTATATATAAGGGTTTTGGTAAAACTTCATAAACATCGGGGGGAACTCAATTGGGGGAGTATATGAGAACACTAATTCTCGCCCTCGGAAACGAACTCATGAGGGACGATGGAGTTGGACTTAAAGTTGGCAGAGTTCTCAAGGAGATGGGCTACAACGTTCTCGAAGCTGGAACCGACGTCTTCCTCCTGGCCAACCACTACAAAGGAGAGGATAGGATTGTTATAGTTGATGCAATACTCAGCGATAAGCTTGAAGCGGGTGAAATAGTTCATCTGAGGGGGGAGGAAGTTTTTGAAAAACTAAAGGCAGAGATAAGGAGTGCTCACTTCATGGGTGCGATAGACGGCTTGAAACTCCTAATGGCAATGGACGAGCGCCTTGCCAAAGCGGACATCCATTTCGTGGGTGTTGTTGTCAGGGAGATAGACCTTGGGATGGAGCTGAGCGATGAAGTCAAGGACGCCATTCCGAGGGTCGTTGAGCTTATCGAACGCCTCTCTAGGGACAGTAAAACCCCAAAAGGACATCCTTAAATACAATGTGAGTATAGATAAAATGAGGGATGTTTATGGAGGCCTATAAGTGCGAACGCTGTGGGGCGCCCCTTGAGGTGACCCCCGAGACAATCGTTGCCGTCTGTCCGTACTGCGGTTTTCCGAACCACATCACCGGAAACCTCAGGACTGAGGACATGTTCATCGTTCCCTCGATGAACAAAAACCAGATAGCGGAGGCGTTCTGGCGAACCGTTGAGAAGGACTTTGACCTCAGGCGAATTAAGGACTCCATTCAGGTAGTGGAAATCGAAGGCCACTACGCCCCCTACTGGGTTGGGAACGTTCACGTCGAGGGAGACGTTGAGTATACGGTTCTTGAGGAGGAGTGCCATACCTACACCGACAGCGACGGGAACACAGAGACCAGATGTCACACCGTCGAGAAGCACTATCACGACTACGTTGATGAGACGCTCCACCTGATAGGGCCCGCCAGGAGGCAGGTGGCGAGCTTCGGTGTTGACGACATCATAAAGCACTACTCCAGAACGAATCCAGAGGAGAAGCGCCTGCTCGACCTTGACGAGGGCCAGTGGGAGAGGCTCAAGCTTGAGATACTAAACACCGAGATGGACGAGGAACAGGCAAAGCTGATGATGAGGGAAGACGCTATAGACGTCATAAGGAACCGCTATTCCGCGAAAGCTGACAAGATAGACTGGTTCGATGTGAAAGCCGAGGAACCGAAGTACACGCGCCTCGTGCTCCTGCCGATGTGGACTGTCTATTACAAGTTCGAGAACTCGATATACCATTCGGTCTTCGCGGGCTGGGACGGAAAGAGGGTGGCATCAACCGAACCCATGTCCACCCTGAGGAGGGCCGAGTACCTCGGCGGTGTAGTGCTTGGACTTCTCATCGGGGCCTTTGGAGTCGCCTACGGAGCGGGAGTGAACGACCTGGGCATAGGGGCCTTCTCCCTCGGAATAGGCTCGGTCTTAAGCGGTTACTTCGGCCTTAGAGTCCTCGAAGGCCAGCGCGTCGAGAGGGGTGGTTGAAGTGGAAGTCACCTGTCCCACCTGCTCGGCCAAGTTTAAAGTTCCCGACACCGTTGAAGTGGCAACCTGTCCCTACTGCGGAACGACGTTTCACGTTCATACCAAAGAGACCGGTGAACACTTCTTCTTCCCGCCGATGAAAAAAGACGCAGGTGGAGTTCTCCTCAAGTTCCTCTCAAGGCAGTATGGTGCCCCGGCTGACATAACAGGGGCGAAGATAACCAAAAAGGAACTTCACTGGGTCCCGGTTTACTTCTTCTACCTCCACGGGAGGAGCAGAAGATGGGGGAGCGTTGAGGAAGTCCAGTTCATGGGGATTCCGGCAGGTTCTCCCTTCGAGAGCCTCCTTCAGGGCTATCCCTTCCCGATTAGGGGGAAGGTCTTCTTCAGCGAGGACATTGTGAAGAAAGGCCGCTACTACGAGCCCGAGGTGTCGAGGGAGGAGGCGGAGGAGCTGGCTAGGGTAGCTTTGATAAACGCCCTGAAGGGCGAAGGAAGTCAGGAGGATAAAGACATAAGCGAGGAGGAACTTGAGCTCGAGGTTCGCTACCTCGGTTTGGTTCATTACCCCCTCTGGGAGCTCCGCTACGAGTATGGGGGCAACGAATACTGGGGCTACGTTGACGGAACCGATGGGAGGGTTATCTCAGCTGAATACCCGCTGGAGAGCGAGGCCAGGAAGAAGGCCACCGCCCTGGCGATGGGCGTCGTTGGAGCGGGTGCGGTTCTGGGTGTAATAGCCTCGGCCATCTTTGGAACTCCATGGGGAATTCTCGGTGGGATTGTCCCGGGCATTGCCGGGGCCTGGGGGATAGGCTCAAAGGGCGCCGTGAAGAAGAGAATAGTGAGCGGTGTCATGAAGGGTCGCTCCGGAAACCTTTACTTCCAGCCGATTTGAGGTGATAACATGGGGAAGGAGACCTCAATAGTTGAGAAGCTTGAGCTCGTGATTCCCGGTTTCCACGGATACAAGAAGAAGGAACTTTTGAGGGAAGACGACAGGCTAATCAGGGGCAAGGTCGCGGAGATACTCGGCCAGGCCAAGAGGGAAATGGAGAGGGCACTTCAAAGGTGCGCGATGGTGAACTGCCAGCAACTTATGGCCATTGAGAACCTAAGGAAGAAGCTCATGATGCTTGAGAGCAGGGTCAGACATGCGGAGGCAGGCTACCGCGGTTACTTCGACAGGATTAAGTTCAGGGAGGAGGAGATAAAGAGGCTCATAGAGTACGATGCCAAGATGATTGAGCTGGCCGAGGAGATACTCAACGAGGCCAAGAACCTGAACGCGCAGGTTGCAAATCCCCAATCCCTTGGAATGGCGGTGCTGAACCTCGATGACAAACTCGTTAACTTTGAAGAGGTTTTGAGCCAGAGGATGAGCTTCGCGGTGGGTGAGTGAGATGGTTCAGGTGATAGAATGGGTCAATCCCGGGGAAGACGAGATAATCTGGCGCTATCCAAATGAGGTCATAAAGTGGGGCGCCCAGCTGATAGTCCACGAGTACGAGGTAGCGGTCTTCATGCGCGACGGAAAAATCTACGATGTCCTCGGCCCGGGAAGGCACACCCTAACGACGCAGAACCTGCCACTCCTCTACAAGCTCGTCGGAGGAAGCAACAGCCCATTCAAGGCCACGATAATTTTCGTCAGCACCAAACAGTTTCAGGGACGCTACGGAGGAGAAACGCAGACGAGGGAACTGGCTCCGGTCAAGTACTACGGCGTCTACTGGTTCAAGGTTGCCGACCCGGTTCTCTTCATAACCGAGGTGGTCGGGGGGCAGAGCCTCTACGACGCTCAGGACGTTACAAAGTTCATTCGCGCTTATTTCAACGAAGGCATGATGAAGCACCTTTCCACTTACTCGATAGTTGACCTCTTCCAGAACCTCGACATGGTGAGCACTCAGGTTAAGGTAAAGCTGATGGAGGACTTCAGAAGGCTTGGCCTTGAGCTGGTTGATGTAAAGATTGAGGGCGTCAACACCACCGACGAGTGGCGTCAGAGGCTCTTCTGGCTCATGCAGACGGGCAACGCTCAGGCAGTGATGCAGATGGACACGGTAAAGCAAGTCGCTGCTGAACTCGGAAAGAGCCCCGGAGCTGGGGTGGGAACCGGAATGGTCCTGGTTCCCCAGCTCTTCCAGCAACCGGCCCAGCCCTATGCTGGAACACCCGCGGGGCCACAGCAACCCGTTGCTCCAGCGATGCAACAAGGCCAGCAGGAAATCTGCCCGTACTGTGGCAAGCCGATTCCACCAGGGGCGCGCTTCTGTCCCTACTGCGGGCACGAAATCAAGCGCTGTCCCAACGGCCACATAGTTCCAGAAGGGGCGAAGTTCTGTCCCGTCTGCGGGGCGAAGATTGAGTAATCCCCTTTCCACTTTTCCTGCCCTAAAAGGAGTTAAAAGGGAAAGTTCAAAGTCCAAACTTCTCCTCGATGTAAGCCATTATCAGCTCCTTCGTTGCGAGGAGGCCTTTAACGTGCGTTCTCTCCATGCCGTGGCTCGCATGGACACCGGGCCCAAGGAGGGCAACCCTGAAGTCCCAGCCGGCTCTTAAAGCTGCTGAACCGTCGGAACCGTAGTAGGGAAAGATATCCACGACGTGCGGTATGTCTTTCTCTTCGGCCAGCTCTATCAGTCTGGTCGTCATCTCGTAGTCATATGGACCGGTTGAGTCCTTCGCCGCTATCGAGACGGCCGTTTCTTTACCGTAGACGCCTTCACCGACAACGCCCATGTCCACGACGAGTAGCTCTTTAGTGCTCGATGGATAGCCTGCTGAACCCCCGTGGCCGACCTCCTCGTAGGGCGAAAAGAAGAAAGCAACTGGCAGTTTTTCGAGCTCGTCAGCCAAATCGAGAAGGAGGTCAATCATAACCGCGACGCTCGCCTTGTCATCTAAAAAGTGCGCCTTGACGAAGCCGTTGACGTACTCGAACTTCGGGTCAAAGGCTATAAAATCTCCTGGTCTGATGCCGAGCTTCTCGGTGTCTTCCTTCTTCTCGACGAGCTCGTCGAGACGGATGTACATGTTCTCCTCTTTCCTCTCCTTCTTTCCGGCTTCCCTGTTCACATGGACGCTCGGGTTCTTGAGGAGGAGCGTTCCTCTAAACTTCTTTCCGGAGCGGGTTATTATCGTGCAGTACTCACCCTCGAACGTCGGAAGGAGAAGCCCACCGATTTTTGTGAAGCTCAAATGCCCGTCTGGCAAAATTCCCTTCACCATCGCTCCAAGGGTATCAACGTGGCCCGCTATGACGAGCTCGGGCTCAGGATGGTTGCCCGCTATTAAGGCTCCTTTGTTGGTGTAATACGTTCTTATTCCGGCCTCGTTGAGCCTCTTCTCAATGTGCGCAAGAACCTCCCTGGTGTAGCCAGTCGGAGAAGGTATCCCCAGAATCTCCCTGAGAATCTCGACGACGCGCTCCATAGGAACCACCGTTAAGAAGTGGCTCGAAGGGTTAAAAAGGGCATCGGCAGAAGGTCAAGGGGACAAAAGCGCCCAAGAAATCTGGTAGCGGGGGGAGGATTTGAACCTCCGACCTCCGGGTTATGAGCCCGGCGGGCACTCCTAGCTGCCCCACCCCGCTGCTCGACCCGTTAGTTAGTCATTCGGGGAGACTTTATAAATCTTTCGGAGCGGGATTTATATTCCCTCCCGTCGTTCTTGGTTCGGTGGTGTCATGTACCTGACGAAGGAAGAGGAGCTTATTCTAGCCGGGGAATACGGCTACGCGCTCCAGAAGGCGATGGAGATACTGGTGGCACTCGGCGATATTTACGGTGCCGAAAGGCTCATTCCGATAAAAAGTGCCCAGATTGCCGGCGTTTCCTACAAGAACCTTGGTGAAGCTGGCCTTGAGTTCCTGAGGGACTTTGTAAACGCTGGAGCAAAGGTGAGTGTCTACACAACGCTGAATCCGGCGGGGATAGGCGATGAGGAGTTCATGGAAAAGCAGAGGGAAGTCCTGGACCTTTACAGGGCCATGGGGATAGAGGTTACCTCAACGTGCACGCCCTACTACGGGGCGAACCTGCCCAAGTTCGGCGACCACATAGCTTGGAGCGAGAGCTCGGCGGTAAGCTTTGCCAACTCGATAATAGGAGCGAGAACCAACCGCGAAGGTGGACCCTCAAGCCTCGCCTCAGCCATCGTTGGCAAAACGCCTGAATACGGACTCCACCTCGACGAGAACAGGAAAGCCACCGTGAAGGTAAAAGTGGAAGCGAGAGTAAAGACGTTCGTGGATTACTCAGCACTCGGCTATCACCTAGGAAGGGCCCTGGGCAACGACGTGCCCTACATAACCGGCCTCAAGCCAGAGAGTCTGGACTACCTCAAAGAACTCGGCGCTTCAATGGCGGCAACGGGTTCTATAGCTCTCTACCACGTCGAGAACGAGACGCCGAAATACAAAAACGCGATAGACAAAGAGCTGGAAACCATAACCGTCGATGATAAGGACATCGAAGCCGTTAAGGAGCAGTTCCAAGATGACTGGAAGGACATCGACATGATTCTAATCGGTTGTCCCCATGCATCCCTCCAGGAGGTCAAAGAGATAGCCGGGCTTTTAAAGATGCGGGGAAGGCCACTCAAAATACCGCTCTTCATCACCGCGAGCAGAGCTGTAAAAGCGCTCGCCGATGCCCTCGGCTACACGGAAACCATAGAGCGCTACAACGGCAGGATTATAGCCGATTCGTGCTTTGTTGTGTCCCCGATAAAGGGCTGGTACAGGGGAATAGCAACAAACAGCGGGAAGTCGGCTTTCTACTTCCGTTCCTTCGGCTTCAACGTCAGGCTGGACGATGCTGAGAGGCTCATAAAAGAGGCCCCGTGAGGTGAGACCATGAAGCTTAAGGGGAGGAAAATCGTTGGCGGAAAGGCAGAGGGAGAACTGATAGTGTCCCAAAAGCCCCTCTCATTTCTCGGAGGCGTTGACCCCGAGACGGGAATCGTCACCGATGCCGAGAGCGACATAAGGGGAAAAAGCATAGCCGGGAAGATACTCGCATTTCCAAGGGGAAAGGGCTCAACGGTTGGCTCCTACATAATCTACGCCCTCAAGAAGAACGGAAAGGCGCCAAAGGCCATAATAGTGGGAGAGGCAGAGACAATAGTTGCAACCGGTGCCATAATAGCGGGAATCCCGATGGTTGATGGCATAGACGTCTCAAAGCTCAGGACTGGAATGAAGGTTAAGGTTAATGCCGACAGAGGAGAAATCGAAGTTGAGGAGTAACTTTTTAACCTCCCTTTCAATTTTAACCTCGGAGGTAAAAGATGCCGAAGGGAATTTACGAGTGTCTCAATTGTGGATACAGAGAAGAGAAGGATTCAAGCGAACCCCTTCTTGAGCACTCCTGTCCCCGATGCGGGGGAGATATGATTCTCGTTGGTTACGTTACTGAAGATGTCACTAAAAAACCAGTAGAAGTCCCTTCATCAGGACAATCCGAGTTCATTGAGAATGAAACACCAGGCCTTCCTCCTGAGGTGAAAGCAAAAGTAAAGACATTTTATAACGCAAGTTTTGTAGGATTTGATGGAAGAGTGTTTGTCTTTGAAGTCAACGAGATACTTGAACCAAATTTTGAAAAGGTTCTAAGAGAGATGGAAGAACTAGGCTACTGGTGTGCACTAAAAAAACGCAATGGGAAGATACTCCTGTTTGTCTTCCCAGCGGGAGAAATCAAACCCGACAACAAATGGCTACCCTGGGTTTTTCTCGTTGCGACGATACTTACAACATTCTTTTCAGGTTACTTGCTGGCGGTAAATTACATTTCTGCTCTGGACTATTATGGTCTTTCCGGATTCAGAAATCCATATTTAATAGCTCTTTCCTTCTCAGTAAGTGTTATGGCAATTATCGGAACTCACGAGCTTGGTCACAAAATAGCAGCTGCTTATCATGGTGTTCGCGCAACCATGCCTTACTTCATTCCTTTTCCCTTCAGCTTAATTGGTACTCTCGGTGCAGTTATAAGAGTTAAGTCTCCGCTTCCAACTAGAGATTCCGCAATAGATTTAGGCGCTAGCGGACCAATAGCTGGTTTCTTAGTTGCAATTCCGGTTACAGCAGTCGGATTAAAACTCTCAATAGTTGTTCCCCCAACTGCCGTTCCTCAAACAAAGGGAGGTGTCTATTTCGGAACTAATCTCTTGTTTGAGCTCTTAACCAAAGCGATACTTCATGTACCAGATAATTATGTAATATTCCTTCATCCAGTTGCTATGGCAGGGTGGGTTGGATTGCTTGTTACATTTCTCAACTTAATACCCGTCGCTCAGCTCGATGGAGGCCATATTCTAAGGGCGTTTATCAGTGAAAAAATTCACAGGGCAATAACATACGTAACAGCGTTTGTTCTTATAGGGCTGAGTTATCTTTGGAGTGGCTGGCTTATATGGGGTTTACTCGTGCTGTTAATAGGCTCTGCAGGCAATCCAGGTGCTCTAGATGAAGTTTCTCCGATATCAAAGAAAAGAATAGTTCTTGCAATAATTGCAGGGATAATATTCATACTTACAGCAACTCCGAGGCCAATATGGACTACTTAGATTTACCTGCTTCCTTGAGTATTTGTTCAATATCGTAGTATATTGAATCTCTCGAAACGCCAAAAATTCTGGCTAGTTCGGAAATGTTCAGGACCTTAGGATTGTAGTTAAAGGCCTCAAGAACCATGGCTATTAATTTTCTGCGCTCTTTAAGTGTGTATTCTCCAATAGGCTTTTTCTGGTCAAAAACATTGTAAACAACAACTCCCACAGCATAAGTTCTCCTAGTTACTGGTGTTGTGTATGTTTTTACCTCAAAATCAACAATTTTACTTTTTTCTGGAATTAATGTGTTGAGCTTTTCAAGGGTTTTGTTGATGGCGTTGTCCTTGTTCCGACCAGACGAAAACTCAGCCCTTACGACTTTGTTGGCAGTAATGGATTTATCAATTGCCAATACCACCCCTAAATTCATGAATGCTCCAAAACTTAGGTGTATCTTTGCGGAATTTACAAAGCCAGGAATATCTCGTAAGATATTTTCTGACCTTTTATTGATTTCTTCTACACAATCTTCGATACTTGAAGATTCGCAATGAAAGCTTATTAACATACTATAGCACCTCTTGGAACCTTTGCAATATTGAGCATGGTCATACTCAGTATTGGGCAGAAAGATATTTAAGCTTTTTTAGTCGAAATTCAGTTGAAGTAAACCTTTGGAGGTGATAATAAATGATGAGAAAGGCCCAGGGTGCAATTGAGTACCTCTTCATGATTGCCGCAGCGCTTGTCATTATACTGATAGTTGTCAGGCAACTTCAGAACAGGGGTAAAACTGCTTCAACAACTGCAAACACAGCTGAAACATCAATAAACAACACCCTTAACAGCATGCTTAGCGGATAATTTCGTGTTCTTTCATACTTTTTGAGTTTTTTGTTTTTAAAAAAAATTTATAAACACTATTAGTAGAAGATCCAATTAGGGATGCGATATGAAACATAATGCTCAGGCATCACTTGAGTATATATTTATGTTTGCACTTGCACTTGTTGTTATATATCTAGCACTAAAGAAGTTTATCGATCCTCGAACCGGTACTATAAAAAAGGAAGGACAGTTTGTAAATACAACTATTGACCGGATAAAGACTTCATTAAACTCTATAATCTCTTCAGGACCTTGAGCTGAATAGAGCCTTCGGCAGTGAGTTTGTCATGAAAGACCTTGATTTTTCCCGAGAGTAGGAAGCACGATTCAGATGTACACAGAATCACATTGTCAAAAATACCATTTCTAACGGGTGTTTTGTTGTGTAGAATGACCCCAGGAGAAGTAATTGTTAGAGTTACATTATAAGGAAAAGCTATGGACATGGAGTTATTCCCAAGAGTTATCCTGCCTTCAAAAGTTCTGTTATGAGAAACAATTAACAGTTCATATCCATTATCCTCCTTTACAAGCTTCAAAAATCCCGGAGAGGGATTAAAGTTAACGTTAATTCTGGCTATACTGTAATATACTTGAAGAGAAGTTCCATAGAGGTCAACTCTCCACGGATATGGAGGAGTTCTAAAGGAGAACAAAGCTATTATTTCTCCATCTTTTAAGGACTCTTCAAATAACAGAGTACCATTTTGGAGGGTGTAATTAAACAATGGACCATACACCCGCTGAAGGGGTTTGTTTTTCATCATATTGAACATCCACGTATCATAAATCACGTAATCAGGAGAATATTCTCTGACTAAATCAACTAAGTTATATTTTTCAAGATATCCTAATCCAAAAGTATCTACCATAAAGGGAACAACAGTAAGCCGAAGATAATAGGCATCCATAGGATTAATCGAAAGATAAGTGCCGTTGAGGTTTTCTTGATGGATATATGACAAGAGGTCCTCTCTTAGTTCCTTTGTATGAGGCGCACAAGAAATTCTGAGAAGGCCCTTAGGGTAGTTGTAGATAACCCCGGCATCAATTAGAGCAACTAGGAGTACTATAGATATCAGGATTCCAAGGAATTTCTTCCAGACATCTCCGGTCTTTAAAGTAATCTCTCCGGAAAGAAGATATATGTAGAGCACTAAAAGTAGAGGATATATAAATCGTGGATTTGGAATTATAGGAGCTACAATTAAATAAAAGATTCCATTTAAAAGTGCTAACGCTCCGAGAGGTTTTGAAAATAAGAGTTTGGTGCCTAAAGCCTTAAAAGTAATCCACAAAATGATCAAAGAGAACAATGGTAAGTAGTAAACTAAAAGTTCCAATGAGGACTTTTGAATATAGGTGAGAACATTGTTTAAAACCCAGAAAATACCAACGAAAGGAAAACCACGTGTCCCTTGGGCAAAATAAGTTTGATTGACATAATTTCGTGAAACCATAATTCCTAAAGGTATCTCAACAAGAGCCTTTGAGAAAATAACAATTAAGGATAATATAATTATGTAGCTAAAAACATTACTTAAACCTTTCAATAGCATCTTAAAGGAACTTAAATATCGGATGTTAAGTATATAGACTGTTAGAAAAATCCAGAAAAACAAGAACAGCACACATCCATATATATTACCAATTTTTGCTATTGGGTGAATCCCTGGAACAATGAGAATTATCCTTGCTATATCTCTAGGCCAGATAACAATAATGCTTGTTGAAATTAATATCCACAGCATATATGCAAGAGGTAATACATATTGCTGATTTCTAGTTAAGATGTTTGGGAAATTCAAAAGGATCTTTCTCAAGGGTTCAGATTCATAGAAGATCAAAAAAACAAAAATTGCAAGCAAATACGGAATTAAAGTAAATTTGACAGAAGTTCCAAGAGAAGCTATCACCACAGAAAAATAAGAATATTTTCTTTTTTGGGTAGAGAGATATTTTGTTAAAAATAGAAGGGACAACACTGTGAATAGTTCAACCATGCTTTCATGAAGAACTAAAGTGTTTATTCGAATTGCTAATGGATCTAAAGCAAGAACTAAGGCAAACAGGAGACCAAGATTTTTGTTTTTAACTTCTTTTCCAACAAGATAAGCTATGAAAATCGAAAACAACCCTAAAATGAGAGAAAAAACACGACCCATTATATAACTGTCACCAAAGATTCTTATCCATCCCGCTAGGGCATAGTAGTATAGAGGAGGATGAACTGCGAAAATATCCCGATATGGAAGGATGCCATGGTTTATTAATCGAGCAATAAGAAGGTAAGTCCCTTCATCATAATCAACATAGGAGTTCATAACTGGCAGAAGAGGAAGCCTTAGTATCAATGCCAAAAGACATATCAACAACAGATAGAACGAAGATTTTTTCATATTTTTCACCCCAGTTTAATTTTATAGATCATAAGCACTCCCTTAGATTTGGTTATCTGTATTGTATTTAATGAGTTTTTTTGAACAGTTTCATTAATTTTCACAACATTAAGTCCCCTATTTAACTCTCGGGTTAATACTCTCTTTCCGTTGATACTTACATTAATTTCCATTCTTGTAGATGCAAAGAGGGTTAGATATATTTTGTCATAGTTCTTGCACGGGTTAAATGCTATTACTCCCGTCTTTTCTGAAATCCACGCAACATATAATCCTTCAAATGCAAAATATTCGACATAAAAATATTTTTTAGTAAATCCCCAGACATAATATTTGCCAAACTTATATACATTTCCCGGAAGCGTGCTGGAACATAAAAGAAGATTATGAAGAATTATCTCTCTATTTTTAGAAACATCATGAGATGATAAATCAAAAATCCAGTCGTTTCCATTAAGTCTTAGGAGCTTATATTTTTTGGCAAACTCCAAGGGATTTAAGCTGGGCGCATTTGTATCTATAAAAGCGAGAGTTTGAGGTAATGTCAAGTTCTTGGAAAAGACCTTGTTCACATATTCTTCAACAGTCTTATTCTTGATGTGGCATCGATCAAAATAGGGATCCGTGAGAACAAGATAGTTAGTTCCCTCAAAAAAAGGTAACCATGGAGATGAATCAGAATGACACGATCCAAGAACCGAGACAGAATCATAATGAGCTGAGATCCACTTAAAATCATTAAGAACCTCTGGAGTTACATAGAAGTTTGCTTCAGCCGAAACAATATCCCTTGCTGTCCCATAAGCTGGAACTAGAAAAAATGATGCAATTATCATACTATAAACAAACATAATAACCCCCCTTGCAAGTTGATTCTTGGAATTGCCTCTAAAGTGCTCTACAAGAAGCGATAAGGCATTCATACCAGCGCCGACTAGTACTGGAAAAAATGGCACAGTCCATAGGAATTGTCTTTCCATAGCTGCAGCACTATAAAATGGAACAGGCACGTTAAGAGTGAGCTTATCAATGTTTAAAAATATAACAAATAAAACAAACACAAAAATTGATAAAAGTTCAATTTTCTTTGAGGATTTTTTAAATATGTAATAGGTAAGTCCCAAGATGATCAAAAAGACTTCCACATAATTCCCATTTCTGATAGTTGCCCACTTCCACATAAAATCAAAGAAGGCCCAATTATCATGACTTGTTGAAACATTAAAAAAGTACGCTCCCTTAGCTTCAATTCCTTGAACAAGGATTTTAGTGAAATAAGGATTGAGAACAGCATAGGATAACAGAGGAACAAGGAGATACATAAAGAGTATTGTCCTGAAATCTTTCCGAATAGATTCTTTACCTGTTTTTAATAGAGTTTTTAATAGAATATATACTAATATCACGAACACATAGTTCTGAAAAGAGTAGGGATGAAAAAATATAGAGGCAGTTCCCACAATAACCCCAACCACGTTATAGGAAAATATGCTATGTCTAAAATCACTATTGTTAAGATATGAGGCTGTTAAAGCTAGCATGACCAAGAAAAAGTAAAAACTGACAAAATTTGGTTCAACATAGACAAGTAAGTAATAGTGGACAATGTTCGTAGAAAGTATAGCAAGGACCGAGTACATCGCAATTTTGTTATCAAACCATGTTTTAGCAAAAAAATATATCCCAAACACAAACAATAACCACGCAAGAGTTCGTATAGCAAGCATAACATCTGGTATTGACGATCCAGTAAGTTCTACTAGATAACTCGCGAGAGAATGATACCCCCCTGGATAAAAAACTACACTGGGGGAGGGAGCATCGGTTGGGAACATTGAATCATATCTCAATATATAGAGCACCTTTGTTGCATGAAAATAGTTATCCACGTTGTCTGCGGGATAAGTGTATGCGAAATAATGGATAGTTACCAAGAGAAATGCTGAAAGAAGAACAGTAATGATTTCCTTAAAGTCAAAAAACAATTCCAGATTTGGCTTGTTCCACAGAAGTAGTGAGGTAATAACAACAAAAAAAGTGTATGCCCAATAATATATATGAAGAGGAATATTGAGATCACTACTAACATAAGCCCCGATAGCGAGAACAGAAAGACCCAGAGCTGGAGAAAGTGTAATAAGTACGCTAAATGGAATTCTTGACCTCATTAGGAGCATTAAAATATTAGAACCCAGGATAAATGGAACAAAAAACCCTAAATATGGATTGTTTAAATAATACGCCAAGAGCACAACAACAATTGACAAAAGATTCCATAGTATAAGTTTCTTTCTAGGGACATGCATCATAAAGCATTAAAGGTAAGGAAGTCTTATAAAAATATACCCAAATTAAAAAGTTTAATGGGGTGACAATAATGCCATTATTTAGTTTTGGTTCCAAAAAGAAAAAGGTCAGACAGATGCTTGAATCGGGGCAGTTCGAGCTTCTAGTTCAGGAGGCAATAAAGGACAAAAAGGTTATGAACGCTCTTATAGAGCTTTTAGATGACTCTAACCCGGGAATTGTTGGTGACGCACTGCTAACATTTACACAGATCCTTGAAACAGATAAAAATGTCCTCAAGCCATATATAAATGATGAATCATTTAGAAAACTCATGTCGCTGGTACATAGCAGAAACCCCTATGTCAAGGAGAACGCAATGATTTTGTCATACAGTGTTATTAAAGAATTTCCAGAGCTCGTAAAGAAATATCACAAGTGGATTGTTGAAGAAATAAAAAGTACTCTCTCAGAATGCAACAAAGATGAAAAGGGCTTCCTCCTTGTCGTGATAGGAGAACTTGGACTGAGCGAGTTAAAACCCTTCGTTGAGGAACTCACGGGAGTTGAGGACAAGGTTGTCCTACCATTTGAGGGCAAGAAGTGGGTTCCCCTCGGCCAGATTGCCAAGGAAACACTCGAAAAGCTCTGAGGTGATTTCATGCCGGATTTGTTGCTCTCAGTACTCTTCCTTTTCCTTTTGGTTCTCTTCGGATGGGCCATCCTAGCACTGACAATAGCCGTCCTCAAGTGGCTTGCGGTTAACGCTATAGCTGGACTTCTTGTGATTGGCCTGCTGAACTTTCTCGGGGTAACCCATGTTCCCATAAACCTAATGACCCTTCTCGTACTCGCTGTCGGTGGAATCCTTGGAGCATTCATCTTGATAGTCCTCTCGGTTCTGCACCTTCTCTAACGCCAAACTTTTATAAGGGCCCCTTCTACCCAGAAACGGGAAGAGAAAGGGGTGATGCTCATGTCTCACAAATCAGCCGAGATGTATGAACTGAAAAAGAAGGTCGAAGAGCTCAAAAGCTATCGAGGTCGTGCTACCGAACTGGTAAGCCTCTACATTCCAGCGGGCTACGACATAAACAAGGTAATGCAACAGTTAAGAGAAGAGTACGGAACAGCACAGAACATCAAGAGCAAATCAACGCGAAAGAACGTTCTTGGCGCGTTGGAAAGGGCCATGCAACACCTCAAGCTGTATCGAAAGACTCCGGAGAATGGCCTAGCCCTCTTCGTCGGCAACGTCAGCGAGCAGGAGGGTGTCAGCGACATAAGGCTCTGGGCTATAGTTCCTCCGGAGCCCCTCAAGGTTCGCCTCTACCGATGTGACCAGACCTTTGTCACAGAACCGCTTGAAGAGATGCTCCGCGTTAAGGATGCCTATGGCCTAATCACCGTCGAGAAAAACGAAGCTACGATAGGGCTCCTTCGAGGGAAGCGCATAGAGGTCATAGACGAGCTTACCTCGAACGTTCCCGGAAAGACTAGGGCCGGTGGTCAGTCGGCGAGGCGTTATGAGAGAATTCGCGAGCAGGAAACCCACGAGTTCATGAAGCGCATAGGAGAACACGCCAACAAGGCTTTCCTGCCACTCCTAGAAAAGGGTGAGCTCAAGGGAATAATCATCGGAGGTCCCGGGCCGACGAAGGAGGAGTTCGTTGAAGGGGACTACCTCCACCACGAGCTCAAAAAGAAAATTATCGGCGTCGTTGACATAAGCTACCACGGCGAATACGGTCTCAGGGAGCTCGTCGAAAAGGCCAGCGACATACTTAGGGATCACGAAGCGGTGAAGGAGAGGAAGCTCATCCAGGACTTTTTCAAGCACCTCGTCAAAGATACAGGCATGATAACCTACGGTGAGAAAGAGGTAAGGCAGGCCCTCGAGCTTGGGGCGGTTGATACCCTCCTCATAAGCGAGGGCTACGACAAGGTTCGGGTGAGAGTCAAGTGCAACAACTGTGGCTGGCAGGAAGAGAAAACCATGAGCGAGCAGGAATTCCACGTCTACAAGAAGAAGCTAACGCACTGCCCCAAGTGTGGGAGCCAGAACCTGAGTTTTGAAAAGTGGGACGTTGCCGAGGAGCTCATAAAGATGGCCGAGGAGGCCGGCTCAAACGTGGAGATAATTTCCCTTGACACTGAAGAGGGCCAGCAGTTCTACAAGGCCTTTGGTGGATTGGGAGCTTTCCTCAGGTATAAGATTCACTGATTTTTTTTACATTTAAACTAAACTCCACTCCAAAGAATCAAAGAGAGAAAGACATTACATCTTCTCCGGGGCCTCTATGCCGAGAACCTCCAGACCGTTCCTGAGAACCTGCTTGACGGCCAGGACCAGCAACAGACGCTCCTCCCTTATGCCTTCCTCAGCTTTAAGCACCGGGTGATCCATGTAGAACCTGTTGAAAAGCGAAGCGAGCTCGTTGAGATAAGCAGGAATCAAGTGGGGCTTGATATCCCTTCCAGCGCTTTCCATGACGTTGGGGAACTTAGAGAGGAGCTTTATAAGTTCTTTTTCGCGGTTTGTGAGTTTTGAGAAATCAGCTATCTCAAGGAGAGACTTCCAGTCCGTCTCGATTCCACTTTCCCCTGCCTTCCTGATTATTGAAGCACAGCGGGCGTGGGCGTACTGGATGTATGGAGCGCTCTCGCCTTCGAAGTTAAGAACATCATCCCAGCGGAAGGTGATTATCTTGTCGGGACTGTACTTGACAAGATTGAAGCGCACCGCCCCAACGCCAACGGCTTCCGCTATTTCCTCCTTCTCCTCCTCGCTCAGGCTCGGGTTCTTCTGTTCAACTAATTCCCTCGCCCTCTGGACGGCTTCATTGAGAACCTCATCAACGGTGAAACCGACCCATGTTCCTTTCCTACCGGAGAACTTACCCTCTTCACGGACAACGTGCTCGTAAGCTAGGTGGTGGAAGTTCTTCGCGCTTTCCTCGAAGCCGAGCAACTGGAGGGCGTATTTTATCGCCATCTGCGGGTGCCTCTGCTCCGCGCCGATGACGTTGATGACTACATCGGCCCTTCCAAACCTGCCGGGCATTTCCTCACCATCAGGAGCGGTCGTCCATGTCTCGTGATTCTCTCGCTTATCCCAGAGCTTGTAGAGCATGTCGGACTTTACCTTGCCGAACTTCCAGAGGTGATAGGCTATGTCCTTGCCCGTGTATGTAGCGGTGCCATCGCTTCTCCTGAGGACCAAAAACGGGTTCTTCATGTCTGGGAAGAGCTTCCTTAAATCCATGACGAAGGCTCCCTTGTACTTACCCTCCTCGGCCCAGAAGAAGTTCTCGTTCTTCTCGATAAGCTCGTAGGCCTCCTTGAAGATTCCGCTCCTCATTATGTCGCTCTCCCAGCTGAGGAGGTCGTAGGCTATGCCCATTCTGTATGTGGTCAGCATCTGGGCCCTGACGACTCTCTCGGCCAGCTTCCTGCCAGTTTCCGCTACCTCGTTGTCTCCCTCTTCAAGTTTCTTCATTAGCTCGCGGACTTCTTTATCGACATCAGGGTTCTCCTCAAGCCTTTTGTTCACCTCGACGTAGAGCAGGCCCATGACGTGGTCTATGAAGTCTTCCTTGAGGCCCTTTTCACGGAGTTCGGCATCAATCCTCTCGAATTCCTCCTTGAGGTTGAGGTATCCCCAGAGGACCTGCGCAAACTGCACCCCAAGGTCGTCTATGTAGTTTTGAACCTCAACGGTGTAGCCGAGCTTCCTCATTATGCGCGCCATGGTATCGCCGAGAACGGCGTTCCTCGCGTGCCCCATGTGAAGTGGTTTCGTCGGATTGACGGAGGTGTGCTCGACGATAACCTTTTTGCCCCTTCCAGTCTCGCTCTCACCGTAGGAGGGGCCCTTCTCAAGGATTTCACTAATGAGTGCCCTTCCAAAGTAGGAGTAGTCGAGGTAGAAGTTTATGTAGCCGTTCACGGCCTTAACTTCCCTTATTCCTTCGGGAAGGTTCTCACCGATTCGTTTAACCAGTTCCTCCGCTATGAGCTTCGGGGCTTTCCTCAAGACCCTAGCGAGCTGGAAAGCCAGGGCAGTTCCAAAATCCCCAAGCTCGATACTAGGGGTATCGTCGAAGGTTATCTCGCCGTCCCAATCTTTCCCCACTTCAGTGAGCATCTCGTCGAGTGCTTTCCTTAGTGTGAGCCTCGCCTTCTCCTGGATTTCTCTATAGGCCATCTTTACCACCGCTCTCAATTCAGCCCAACCTTTAAAAACTTCCCCGCTTACTCTCTCCGGGGGTGAGAAAAATGAAGCACCATGTCGGCGAGCACAAGGCCAAGAAGGGTCTCATAAGGATTGAGTTTGACGAAGAAAACGGCATAGCCGAGCACGTCAAAATTACAGGGGACTTTTTCATGCACCCTGAGGAAGCCATTCATGAGCTTGAGCAGAAGCTTGAGGGACACAGGCTGGAGGAGCTTGAGCATCTCGTTGATGAATTCTTTGCGATGAGACTCGATGTGGAAATGCCCTACGTCAACGTTGAGGACTTCAAGATAGCCCTCAAGAAGGCCATCAAAGGGTGATATCGTGAATGCCAAGAAAATCTTCGGTCTGCTTTTGCTGACCTTTGGCATTGGGATAGTTTTCGGTGTTGCATACGCCTACGCTCAGCCTGAAAGAGCGGGTGAATATGTTCTCAAGCTGGCTAAAGAAATTGGTACTCTCTCTCCAAATCCATTCGATAACTTCATCAAAATATTTACCCACAACGCAAGTGTTGCACTCCTCGTCCTGGTCTCCGGGTTGTTCTTCGGCTTAGGACCATGGGCGATGATGTTTTTCAACGGTGCCGTTGTTGGGGTTGTCGCAGGAGTTTTTGTTAGAAAAGGCTTTCCCGTTGAGAAAATTGTCCTGGGTCTGGTTCCTCATGGAGTAGTTGAAATCCCCGCCTTTGTTCTGGCAGGAACAGCAGGGGTTCTCTGGTACAGGAGCATAAGAAACTCAGAGGAACCGGCGGAAGGATTTAAGGAGGGAATGAAAACGGCTTTGAAGCTCTACGGTTTAACGCTTATCATGCTCTTACTTGCGGCTTTCATTGAGGCTTACATAACCCCCAAGGTTGCCGGTCTCTGAGACTTCGAAAGTTCCGCTCTCCTCATAAGTTTCTATTTCCTTCAGTATGGCATCCATGGGATTTTCAAGGCTCGAAACAACGCTTCTTATATAGTTCCTGTAGCTTTTACCCGACTCTATCATATGCTCCGCGACCTCGGCTATTTCCATGGGGTCAGTTGAGTGGAACTTAACGCCGAGCTCGACGAGCCATCTGGTAACGGCCAAGAGCCTTCCTGGATAGGTGGAGATTGTCGGCGTTCCGAGGGCTATCGCTTCCCTGTTCATGGTCCCGCCGGCCCCTATCATCAGTCTGGCGTAATAAAGCAGGCTCAAGCTGTCAACGGGTTTTTCCGGCATTATGACGTTATCAAACCGCTCAAAACGCTTTCTTTGTTCCTCCGTTCTTGGGAAGAGGACCATCGGCATCTCGGGTAGGAGCGGGATTACATCCTCGAGGATGCTCTTCTCGGGGCCGTTGAAGTAGTTGGCCTTGACCGGTTCGGTGCGCATTACTATGTAGCCGTTCCTCCTGAGGCCGAGCTCCTTCAGGACTTTCCTGCTGGGCTTAAAGCCGTAGAGATGAGCAAGTTCGGAGAAACCGTTGACGGGCTTCATGCCGTTGGGGTTGGCACCGCACTTGAGGAGTTCGTAGGCGTCTATTGCCTTCGGATACAGGAGGAGCCTTGTGAGGGGCAAAATGAGCTTGTTTTGAGCAACCGCGGTCTCGTTATCGACGAAACCTATGCTCGGGATTCCGAGGCCAAAGGCAACACGGGGTGCCTCAACGGAGTGCTTGTAGATGGCCAAATCCGGTTTTTCCTCGATTATCAGCCGGCTGAGCTTGTAAACCCTTTCGGCGCTCGCTATGAGTTTGCCCTCAAGCGTGGAACCCCCGTGCTTCCCGACCACGTAGTAGTCAAAACCCAGCATGTCAAGAATCCCTGTTAGGCCATCAAACTTCCTCGTCGTGATTAGAACCTCATGACCAGTTTTTTCAAGTTCCTTGACGATACCCTTGAAAAAGTGAACGTGAGGCGCGTTCGTTATATCAATCCACACCTTCATTCTACCACCCGCCGATGAATGAACGGTTTTGTCCAATATAAGGCTTTCCGAAAAACGGTTGTGGAAGCGTTTTTTCAATTGGTTCTAGGAAGTCCGTTTGATGAAAAACGATTTCTAACGCTTTCTTTCCATGAGGTGAGTTTTAAACGGGCCATCACAGAAAGATGGAATGAACAGAGATGTTCCTCATGAGGAAAGAGGCAAAACCCGAGTAAGAACCGTTCCAATGCTTTCAAAATCGTTACCTCAAAAAGGCTTTTATCTGGGGTTTTCCAACGGGCCTCGGTGAGTGGAATGAATGAAATGCAGGAGATAGCGGTCATAGGTCTTGGCTACATAGGCCTCCCCACGGCCATAATGTTCGCGAATTCCGGATTCAGGGTTACCGGTTATGAAATCAGGGAAGAAGTTGTCAGGAAGATAAACTCCGGAAAAGCCCACATCGTCGAGCCTGAAATAAACGAACTGCTCCAGAAGGCAATAGAGAGTGGTAACCTCAGGGCGACCTCAAATCCGGACGAGATACGGGGGAAGGACGCCTACATAATCTGCGTTCAAACGCCCCTCAAAGAAGACAAAACCCCGGATTTGAGCTACCTTGAGAGCGCCGTCAGGACGGTAGCTAAAGCCATGAAAAAGGGCTCCCTCGTGGTGATAGAGAGCACGGTTCCACCACTGACAACGGTAAAGATGGCCCGTCTGATTGAGGAGATTACGGGCTTTAAAGCGGGCGAGGACTTCTACATGGTCCACGCACCGGAAAGGGTAATGCCCGGGAGGATTTTCAAGGAGCTGGTTTACAACTCAAGGATTTTCGGCGGAATAACGCCGGAGAGCTCGGAGATTGCTGAAGAACTCTACAGGGCTTTTGTCAGGGGCCAGACCTTCAAAACGAGCTCCACCGTCAGCGAGGTCGTTAAGCTGATGGAGAACACCTTTAGGGATGTTAACATAGCCCTGGCCAACGAGTTCGCCTTTTTAGCTCACCAGTACGGGATAAACGTCTTCGAGGCAATAGAGCTCGCCAACACCCACCCGAGGGTCAGAATCCACGTTCCGAGTATAGGTGTTGGGGGCCACTGCCTGCCCAAAGACCCCTATCTTCTCCTCTGGCCGGCCAAGGAGGACTTCGGGCTCATAAAGCTCGCGAGGGAGATAAACGACTCGATGCCCCTCTTCACGAAGGATTTACTCTTCTCAGCTTTAAAGGAACTCAATGTTCCACCGGAAGAGGCGGTTATTGCAGTTCTGGGTCTAGCCTACAAGGGCGACAGCGACGACACTAGAAATTCCCCTGCCCTGGCCTTTATAGATGCCATAAAGGACGACGTGAAGGCCGTTAAGACTTACGACCCGTTCGTTGGGGGAACCGCTGAAAGCGTCGAGAGAGCAGTTGAAAACGCGGACGCGGTTGTTATAGCCACCGACCACACGGCCTTTAAGTCCCTCGACTGGGAAAGCCTTGGGAAACTCATGAGGACGAGAATCCTCATAGACGGCAGGCATGTTGTTAAAGAACCGCCGAGGGGATTCCTCTTCAAGGGCATAGGGAGGGGCGAGTTTTGAAGCCGGCCTTCGTCTTCGGGACGAGACCTGAAATAATAAAGCTCTCCCCCGTGATAAGGGCATTTATTGAGGCAGGCATTAAACCCCTCCTAATTCATACGGGCCAGCACTACGACTACGAGATGAGCAGGGTCTTTCTTGAGGAGCTTGAACTGCCGGAGATAGACTACCACCTTGAGGTCGGCTCCGGAACCCAGGCGGAGCAGACGGGGAAGGCCATGATAGAAATCGAGAGGGTATTAATGAAGGAGAAGCCTGACGTAACGCTCGTTCAAGGCGATACGAACACCGTTTTGGCGGGGGCTCTTGCGAGCGTCAAGCTCAAAATCCCTGTGGCCCACGTTGAAGCTGGACTGAGGAGCTTTGACAGGACGATGCCGGAGGAGATAAACAGAATCTTAGCCGACCACGCCAGTGAAGTCCTTTTCCCTCCGACAGAGGAAGCGAGGAGAAACCTCGAACGGGAGGGAATAACTGAGAACGTTTACGTAGTTGGCAACACGGTTGTTGATGCGGTTTTACAGAACGCCGAGGTGGCGGAGAAGAAAAGCGACGTTCTGGAGAGGTTTGACCTCAAGCCAGGGGAATATCTCCTTATAACCGTTCACAGGGCCGAGAACACGGACAGCAGGGACAACCTTGAAAAGCTGGTTGAAATCCTCGAAAGCCTCCCGATGAGGGCGATATACCCGATGCACCCGCGCACGAGGAACCGGCTTAAGGGGTTCGGCCTGCTGAAGAGAGTCGAAAACATAGAGAACCTGACAATCACAAAGCCCCTCGGCTACCTTGACTTCCTCAGGCTAGAGAAAAACGCCTTCGCGATTATGACGGACTCGGGCGGAATACAGGAGGAGGCGATAATCCTCAACGTGCCCTGCCTGACGCTCCGCTACAACACTGAGAGGCCGGAGACGGTTAAAGCCGGCGGAAACGTCCTGGTCGGCCTTGAGAAGGAGAGGGCAATGAATTATCTGAGACGGCTGATGGAAGAGGGGGAGTTCTACGAGAGAATGGCCAAAGCTAAAAATCCCTTCGGCGATGGAAAAGCTGGGAAAAGAATAGTGGAAATCCTGCTGGAGCTTTATAAGGCAGGAAAACTAAAGGTGAGGAGCTCAAGGTTCATCTGAGGTCCTTAGGAGTTCACCTGTTTTTTCCGCCACTATCTTCGCCAGCTCCCGGTACGGGTCAAACTTTGAGCGGTAGCCGGCCCTCATCGTGATCGTTAGATTGGCAATTGCCACGGGTTTAGCCTCAACACTTCCTGAGGAGTAGATGTACTGCAAAACCACTTCCCTAACGTTGACATTCTTGTAGTACTCGATGGTAACGTTGGCTTCATACGTAACCGAGAGAAAGCCTGAGAGCTCTGCCCAGATCGGCACTTTTATCAGAAGAAGGTTTCCAGTTTCATTGGGTGCATTGTAATAGTCGATGAAAACCGGTCTCAGTTTCAGCGAGCCAAGGGACTCATTTATATAAGCTGGAAGGTATAAATATGTGTTGCCACCGCCCTCTAAGAAAACGTACACCGTGCCGTTTCTGGGTCCCTCATAGGTTGATGTCACTTCATGATACCATTGGTATGAGACATTATACGAAACCAGACGGTAAACTACCAGCGCCGTGAGAATCAGAAGGATAAACGCGAAGGTTCTTGCCCTCATGGTTTCACCTCAAAATAAGGGAAAAATTAAGAGCTCTTGAGGAACTGGTCGAGCTGTGATGCTATCTCGTTAGCAATCATCTCGTAGGGATTTCCACTCTTCAATTTTCCGACCTTTGCTTTTAGATTCCACCAGTAGGCTACGCCAACGGTCTGGTTTGAAACGTGTTCCCTCTTTAGCCGTCTAACGCTCGAAGAGCTCAGTTCAAGAGCAAGCTTTTTGATGGTTTTCTCAGTTTCTTTGGAAACGTTTCTGCTGAGCATGAGCTCGGCGAAGGTCCTAGCGTCGCCGGGGTAGGAGTAGTAGAGAACCCCCGAGACTCCGCACTCAGTGCTGAGGAGCCCCTCACTCCGGAAGTCCATTGGGAGGTAAACGATCACGATCCTTCCCTTAAGGTCGTAGTCGGTTATCGGCTTGTTGACGTAGACTAACCTTAGGCCGTGGGAACGGGTCACGTTTTCAAGGGCGCTTTTAATGGCCTCCTTAAGTCTGACGTTTGGGACTATGATCGATACGTAAACGGTTTGAGGGTCCTCCGGGGCACTTCTCCAGCCTGGACCATTTGGAGTAGAGGAGTATTGGTATTCCCCCCAGAGATCTGAGAAAACACCGGATTCGCTGGCCAATGCCACCGCAACGAGCGAAAAAACTATCACGACCAAGAGGCCGAGGAAGGATAAGCGCCCCATGTTTTCACCCGATGGAGTTTGGAAGAGCACCTTAAAAGGATTAAATCTCCGTCCCGATGTAAATCCCGTGCCTTGTCCTGACGATTCTCACCCTAATCCTGTCTCCTACTTCGGCCCTCGTCCCGACGACTTCGATGAGCCTGTTCCTCGCTTTGGCCAGCATTTCGCCCTCTATCCTGCCCGGCAGAACGACTTCAGCCTTGACAACTTCCCCGGGTCTAAATGCCAGGGGGATAAAATCGCGTCTCTCCATGCCGAAGTGGCTCGGCTTTAGGACCAGCGGTTTCATTCCCGTCCTCTCCTCCAGATTCCTTAGCCAGGCGTAGAACTCCTTGAAGGGCTTTACCTTGGCTATCGTCGGGTTCCTTCCGAACTTGTAGGGTATGTAGTTCTGGAAGCCGAGTGCCGGCCAGCGCTTTCCGGCTCCAATCTTCCGGGCGAACTCTATGAAGGCCTCAGCTTCATCGTCGTTGATTCCGAAGATTATAACTGGGGCTATTAGAACGTCTATTCCAGCGTTCACTAAGGCTTCGGCCATATCAAGGACGTGCTCAAGGTCGTAGCTCTTCATCCCCATGAGCATCTTGGCCTTGTCGGGATCTAGGGAGTGAATTGAGAGGTTCACCCTGTCGAGTCCCGCCTCGGCAAGCTCCTCAACGAGCTTATCTGTTAAGAGCGTCCCGTTGCTCTGCATCGATATTACAGAAACGTTTGGATGCTCTCGCAACGCCTGAACCAGCTCAACCCTGAAGGGATAAATCAATGGTTCCCCTTGGCCGTCGAGGTGGGCTTCCAAACCCTTTCCCTTTATCCTCGCAACGTCGTCGAACCAGTTCATAAGGTAGTCAACGTCAACTACATAGTCAAGCTTTCTCGTCCTTGAATAGGGTCCCTCATCAACGGAACAGAAGATACAGCTCAAATTACACCCGCTTACTCCCCGGATTTGAATCAGGTTTGTTCCCCTGTCTATAAGTCCGAAGGCATTGTAGCCGAGAAGCGGGACGTCGAGTCCCTCGTGGATGTAGAGGACTTTCCTCTTTGTGTAGCGATTCCGCAAAAGCGCGCCGAGGTTGTTCTGGATGTAGAGCGCAATGAATCCCTCAACCTTTTCGTAGTCCGTGTCGATTACCAGCGCGCCGTCCTTGGCCGAGATCTCAGGGGAAACCCTGTACTTCTTCCTTATAACCCGCTCAAGCTCTCTCTTGGGGAAGTCTGCATAAAGAGTTTCACGCCAGATTAACCTAACCGTGTCTCCAAGGTCTTCGAACGTAACGTGGGGGAGGCGGAGCTCTATCATGGTCGTGTGTCGTCACGTTTTGGTTTAAAAAGCCGGCGGTGGATAAAACATCCGCCCGGAAAAATTTTTAAATTCCCCCGGTGAAGGCATGCGGGCATGGAAACATTTTAATATTATTGGATTAAAAAGTCTATTGGTGAACTTAACTGGGTGATAGTCCATGTGGGGAAAGATTGAACACTATTTTGATGAGTATCCTGTCAGGAAACAGATTGCCAAAACCCTCCTGAAGTATGGCCTGAAAGTCTCAGATGACATGAAGATTAAAGCAGGGGACATAGAGGTTCCCTACACGAAGATAGCCAAGGCCCTCGACGTTGACAGGCGCGTTGTAAAGGAGACAGTTGCCATGATACTCAAAATTCAAGAGTTAAAGGATATCTACACTAATCTCGAACCGACTGTCCATATGAAGTACGTTGGAAGACACGTTGGCTATGGTGTCATCGAAATTGAGCCCGAACCGAGGGCCATAGGGATTCTCGCCAAGATTGCCCAGAAGATAGCGGAGCGCGACATCAACATCGTTCAGGTCGTTGCTGAGGATCCCGAGCTCTATCCAGAGGCAACGCTGACGATAATAACGGAAAAGCCCATACCCGGCGACCTTATCAACGAGCTCTCGAAGCTCGAAGGTGTCAAAAGGATATCAATCTATTGACCGAAATTTTTTTGAACATCATTTTCTCTTTTCCCAAAAGATTTTGTTACCTCTTCTCGAAGAACGAACGCCCATGAACGCTTTTCTGAACTATGGGACAAGTTAGAGACGTCCATTTTAACCAAAAGTTCTAAACCTTTCTTCTTCTCAGGTAAGGTTTATAAGTTATGGTTAGTAACTCCCCAGTAGTCACTCCCAATGAGTGTCATTGCTGGAGGGTTGAATATGGAGGAAGCAAGTCGCGCCAGCAAGTTCGCGTACACTTTTATCGTGCTCTTTATTCTGTGGCTGGTTGTTACTTCCAGCCTAGACAGCCAGGAGATAATAACTGGGGCAATTATAGCGCTGATAGTATCTGCACTAACGTACGACGTTTTCACAAAGGCAGGGCTAGCAAACCTGCACCCGAAGAAAGTCGCCTACGCAATAGCCTACATACCCTACTTCCTGTGGGCAATGATAATGGCAAACCTCGACGTTGCATACAGAGTTCTCCACCCCTCGAGGCCAATAAGACCCGGAATCGTCAAGTGCAGGACAATCCTTGACAGCGACACTGGAAAGCTTTCACTGGCGAATTCGATAACGCTCACCCCCGGAACGATAACCCTTGATGTTGACGGAAAAGACTACTTCATCCACTGGATATGGGTGTCCGATGAAGTTCTCAAGGCTAAAGACGATTCTGAGCACGTTGAAAGGGCCTCCGAGGCCATAACAAGACCGTTTGAAAAATTCCTGAAGGTGATATTCGGATGATAGGGATTAACATTTATCTCGCTCTGATTGCTATAGCAACGCTCCTCAGCACCTACAGGGTCTTCAGGGGGCCAACAACAGTTGACAGGCTGGTTGCTGTTGACATCATGACGACGATAACTACCGGGCTAATGGTTCTCTTTGCACTCTACTACGGCAGAATGATTTACATCAGCGTCGCTTTGGTTTACGCGCTCCTAGCTTTCGGTGGAGTCATAGCTTTTGCCCGCTACTTGGAGGGAGGCCTATGAGCGTTCTAGCTATTATCGGCGAAATCCTCGTTCTCATAGGAACGTTCTTCTACTTCCTGTCGGCCCTCGGCCTAATCAGGATGCCCGACGTTTACAACAGGATGCAGACCTCGACGAAGAGCGCTACTCTTGGAAGCCTGGGTGTCATAGTAGGAACAGGAATCTGGGCCGTTGGCAAGGGCTACTCCCCGGCATGGATAGTCCAGACGATAGCGGTTGCTGGGTTCCTCCTCCTCACTAATCCAATAAGTGCCCATGCCCTTATAAGGGCCGCCTACAAGCGCGGAATTCCACTGTGGCACGGTAGCGTCGTTGACAAGTACGCCGAGCACCTCGCGAGCAAGGCCCAGGCCGAAAATAGCGAAGGTGAAGCCCCTGAGGAGGTGAGTGAATGAACTGCATAACCTGTATTGACTACATCATAGTCGCTGTCATGATAGTCTCGGCCATACTGGCGGTTGAATGGAGGGACTTACTTGCTGCGGCAGTTGGAATGGCAGCTGTGAGTTTGTTCGCCTCGATACTGTTCCTAATCCTGCAGGCGCCGGACGTTGCTATGACCGAAGCGGCTATAGGTGCCGCGCTGAGCGGTGCGATATTCATCTTCGCCATTAAGAGGACCAAGCGCTTTGAGACCGAAGAGGAAGAGAGGCCCGGGTGGTGGGTAAGATGGTGAGCATTCTGAAGCGCGGTCTCGCGATAATTACCATTCTAATCATAGGCTACTGGCTTGCCCAAGCTCTGGCCGGGATTCCCTTTGGCCAAGATAAGATGCTTGTCGGTCAGTACTACCTCGACCACGTTAAACAGCAGACGGGTGCAATAAACGCCGTAACAGCCGTTGTTGTCAACTACCGTGGTTTCGATACGCTCGGTGAGGTTACGGTTCTCTTCATAGCATCAACCGGCGTCGGAGCACTTCTGTGGGAGAGAAAGAAGAGGAGAACTGCCAAAACCGAGGGTTCAATCGTGCTCACAACAGGAACGAGACTCCTTGTCCCCTTCGTGATACTATTTGGAGCGTACATCTTCATCCACGGACACCTGACCCCGGGTGGAGGTTTCCCGGGAGGAGCAACGATAGCGACCGCCTTCCTGTTGCTCTACATGGCATTCACAATGTACGAAATCCCGCACAAGGCCTTCGAGAAGACCGAGGGGCTTGTTGGAATGGGCTACGTCATCGTCGGTCTCATAGGCCTTGCAATAGGGGGTTACTTCCTCTTTGACTGGATATGGCAAACTTGGGGCTGGGGACACGAGAACATCGGCAGGCTATTCAGCGGTGGTTTCATACCAATAATCTACATCATCATAGGCCTCAAGGTCGGCACCGAGCTCAGCGGAATCATTGACAACATGCTCAAGGAGGGGGTGAGCGAATGAACCTTCCTCACATAAGCGTCTTCTACTTCGGGGCCATTTCCCTTGTCCTCATAGGCCTCTACGCGATACTGGTCAAGAAGAATATCCTCAAGATGCTCATTGGTCTGAGCATAATGGAAACCGGTGTAAACCTGCTCCTCGTCAGTATAGGTTACATCTACGGAAGGAGTGCTCCAATTTTAAGCGAGGGAATAGGCCCAAACCAGGCAGTTGACCCGATTCCGCAGGCCCTTGTCCTGACTGCAATAGTCATAGGCGTTGCCACAACTGCCATGGCTCTTAGTGCCGTTATTGTCCTCTACAGGCATTACGGAACCCTCAACATTGAGGAGATAAGGAGGTTGAGAGGATGAACGGGCAGTACGCTTCACTCCTCATAGCGTTACCCCTCCTTGGTGCATTCTTCGTCCCCCTCATCAAGGGACTCGGGAAGAAGGCCATAAAGACCTACGTGCTCATAATCACCGCCATCCAGACGGGAATAGCGGCGTGGGTCTTCCAGCAGGTCTACTCCACCGGAAAGCCTATTATAGTAATGGCAGGTGGCTGGAAGCCGCCCGTTGGAATAAACCTTTACATCGGCTACTTCGCGGCACTCTTCATACTCATAGTTGCCATAGCGAGCTTCCTCATGGCGGTATTCAACTTCAAGGCTGTGGACGTTGAGCCGATTGACAAATACGCCATGCTGTTCCTGCTCCTCATGCTTGGAGCTACGGGCATGATAGCCACAGGTGATATCTTCAACCTCTTCGTCTTCATGGAGATAACTGCGATAACCGCCTACGCCCTGACGGCCTACAACAAGACCGGTGAAGCCGCCGAGGCATCCCTCAAGTACATGATTCTCGGTGGCATAGGGTCAAGCTTCTTCCTAATCGGCGTTGCCCTGATTTACGGTGCCACGGGAACTCTCAACATGGCCCAGATTGCCCAGCTTGCAGGCAACATAAACCCGACAGTTGCACAGGTCGGATTGGCCCTCATAGTGTTCGGTCTTGCCGTTGAGGCCGAGCTCTTCCCGCTCAACGCCTGGGCGCCAGATGCCTATCAGGCCGCGCCACACCCGATAACGGCAATGTTTTCCGCCTTCGTCGTCAAGGCCGGCCTCTACGCTCTGGCGAGGGTTCTCTACCTTCTCAGCGCCGTTGGAACCTGGCACAACGTCCTGAAGCTCCTCGTGGTCATGGCCACCCTGACGGTGGTCGTTGCCGAGTTTTCCGCTTTAAGGCAGAGGAACGTCAAGAGGATGATAGCCTACTCGTCAATAAGCCAGGTTGGACTCATAGCCCTTGCCTTCGCCCTCGGAACCCAGGCTGGAGTTGACGCCGGAGTCTTCCAGATGATAAACCACGCAGTAATCAAGCTCCTCCTGTTCCTCGGCGTCGGCTACGTCGCCCTACAGCTCGGAGGGGCAGAGATTGAGAACTTCAGGGGTCTTGGCAGGAAAATGCCCTTTACAGCCCTTGGAATAACAGTCGGCTCTATGGCGGCCGTGGGAATACCGCTGTTCAACATATTCTGGAGCAAGCTCAGGATAATCCTGGCAACAATTGAGGCCGGTTATACTTGGGCCGCTTTCCTCGTCTTGGGTGCCAGCGTCGTTGAGGCCGTCTATTACTTCAGGCTAATCCATGCCATCTGGTTCGAGGGTAGCGGTGAGAGGATTTCGGAGAGCGTTCCCATCGTTGCCATAGTCGTTGCCCTGGTGATACTCGTGATTGCAATAGGAGTCTATCCGAACTACTTCTGGAGCGTTTCCCAGAAGGCCGGAAGTGACATATTCAACGTGGCCAACTACATCAAGAACGTTCCCTTGATGGGGGTGGGAGCATGAATGACACCCTGATAATTATGGGAATGCTTTTTGCTCCCCTCATTGCCGGATTCCTTGCATGGGCCTTTGATTTCAAGGTAATAAGGGAGCTAATAGGTATCGTTGGATCAATATTGCCCTTAGGGATTTTGGCTTGGTATTACCCAACCGTAATTGCCCCTACCTTTAAGGGGATAACGGCTTCAATAAACGCGGGCGGGTTTAACCTTATCTTCCAGCTCAGCAGATTAAGCTGGTACTTTGCCGTTATTGCTTCCCTCGTTGGAGTTGCGATGGCCTTTGGAATGGCCAGCACTTCCAAGAACGCCTACGAGTGGCTCTTCGCCCTAATGAGCTATACAGGTGTCCTCGGCGTATTCCTCAGCGGTGATTTCGTGAGCTTCTTCCTGTTCTGGGAGCTCATGACATTCGCAAGCTTCATGATGGTCCTCAAGAGAAACAAACACGAGTCCCTGAAGTATTTCGTGCTCAGCGTTATAGGTGCCTACGCGATGCTTATAGCGATAGGAATAATCTACGCCAAAACAGGGGCCTTAGATTTTGCAACAGTCAGCAATGCTCTTTCAATGGACGCCATGCTAGGAGGTATAAGCAAAGGCTTAACGGCATTGATATTCCTGCTCTTCCTTACAGCATTCGGTGTTAAGGCTGGAGCCGTTCCCCTTCACGTCTGGGCACCAGGAGCTTACAGCGAGGTTGACCAGAGCTATACGGCCTTCTTCAGTGGTGCCCTCAGCAAGGCCGGAGCCTATGGATTCCTGCTCCTCTACATCCTCATGGGGTACAAGCTATACACTGCCCTCGGTATCTGGCACAATCACATGGTGTTTGCTTACATAATGGCATGGATTGGGGCGATAACCGTCGTCGTTGCCGGGTTCCTCGCGGTCCTTCAGGAGGACATAAGGAAGCTCTTCGCTTACTCCTCTGTCAGTCAGGTTGGTTACATCCTCCTTGGTTTCGGAATAGGTTCAACTTTAGGTTTCGCCGGAGCACTCTTCCACGTGCTGAGCCACGCAATCTTCAAGGGTCTCTTCTGGTTGGTAATCGCGGCCCTGATACTTAGAACCGGCAAGACGCGCTTTGAAGACTTCGGTGGTCTAGCGGAAAAGATGCCGATAACCTTTGCAATGTCCCTTATAGCCGTCCTCAGCCTAACAGGAATTCCCCCAATGGCGGGATTCGCCAGCAAGTGGCTCCTCTACGAAGCGGCAATACAGGCCCACATGCCACTCATCGCTGGAGCAATATTCCTTGGCAGTGGACTGGCCTTTGCCTACGTAGTCAGATTCCTCTACGCTGTCTGGTTCGGCCAGAGGCCAAGTGACCTTGAGAACGTTAAGGAGGCACCACTCCCGCTCATTATTGGAATGGCAATACTCGCTATTCCAAACCTCGTCTTCGGTATTGCTCCGGGACTTGTGACCAAGTACCTCAATAGAATTCTCGGGAACTCTGTTGGAGGTGACTACTTCAAGCTAATAACCCCAACGGGAACATACAACGCGCTCCTCGTCACCGTAGTCCTTATCCTAGGCCTCGCCATAGCCGGACTTATTTTCCTCTATGGGGCTAAAGTAAGAAAGGTTCCCGTTACTGACACCTACCAGTCGGGTAACCCTGTTACAGAGGACTACAACCTCAGCATAAGGAGGAACTTCTACAGACCCCTAGCGGAAGCCCTCGACTTCTGGCTCAAGTACAGCTGGGACAGGTTCTACGAGAGACTCGGGGGAATAGCAGAGGACTTCGCAGACTGGCTCAGGGAGGGCTTCTACAACGGAAACGTCCAGAGTTATGCTTGGTATCTGGCCATTATACTCCTGATACTGGCACTATGGGGGGTGTTGTGAATGTTTGACTGGAAGCTTGCCCTCGAGACGATAGGCATGATAATCTACGCAACCTTCATGGGTTTCATCTTCATGGGTATTGAGAGAAAGGCCATGGCGAGAATCCAGAGGCGCGTTGGGCCTCCCATCTATCAGCCCCTGATTGATACCCTGAAGCTCCTCGGCAAAAAGGAGAGCATAAGCCACGGCTTCATCTACGACTTTGGTCCAGTGTTCGCGCTCGGAGCGAGCATAGCTGCGTTGTTATTTATCCCCATAGCCAACTTCCAGCTCTTCAGCAGTAACGCCGATTTAATCGTCGTTGCTTATCTCCTTGAGGTTCCGATGCTCGGAATAATGCTGGGTGCCATGAGCTCTGGGAACCCGTATTCTGCGGTTGGTGTCCAGCGTGGACTCTTGACAATGGTTGCCATGCAGTTGCCCTACGGTTTAGCACTGATAGCTCTAATTCAATATTGGGGAACTTTCAAGCTCAGCAACATCGTTGCCCTCCAGCAGATACACGGGTGGAGCATAACGGTTCCTGCCCTGTTCCTAGCCTTTATAGTCTTTGACATAGTCTTCCAGGCGATGCTTGGCCTTGAGCCCTTCGACATAATAACTGCCCCTGCAGAAATCTCAATGGGTCCAATGGTTGAGTATGGTGGTAAGCACGCTGCCTTGCTCTTCACCCAGCACGCGGTTCAGCTCTTCGCCGAGACGGCTTTCTTCGCAGTGCTCTTCCTCGGCGGGGCCAGCAACCTCCTAGAGTTGCTCATCAAGCAGATAGCAGTGCTCTTCATAGCTATATTCGTTGCCAGCATCTACCCGCGCTTTACAATAGACCAAGCCGCTAAGTTCTTCTGGAAGTGGCCAACCATACTTGGGATAATAGCCGTTATCCTCACGATGGGGTGGTGAAAGATGGGTGAGGACTTCATAAGCTACGAGCTCAAAGAATTCAAGCTCTTCGAGCCTTTATTTAGGTGGGCGAGGAAAAAGAGCCTTTGGATTGTTGCGTTCTGTACCGGTTGTGGTGGTATAGAAATGCCTCCCCTGATGACTGCAAGATACGACCTTGAACGCTTCGGCATGATGCCAAACCCCGCTCCAAGAATGGCGGACCTATTTCTGATAACGGGTTACGTTACGCCGAAGACCCTCAAGAGAATCATCATAACCTACGAGATGATGCCGGACCCCAAGTACATACTCGCCCACGGCTCCTGCCCAATTAACGGCGGTGTCTACTGGGATTCATACAACGTCGTCAAGCAACTCGACAAGTACATCCCGATTGACGTTGCAATAGCGGGCTGTATGCCAAGGCCAGAGGCAGTTATGGACGGCATTAGAGAAATAATGCGCAAAATAGAAACCGGAGAAGCCGATGGGTGGAAAAGATACAGAGAAAACTACGAATACTACAAGAAAAACCAGGACGAGCTCTTTGGCGAAGGCTGGCGTGAGAAAGAAGGCAAGAGGTGGTTGGCATGGCTGTGAACGAGAACGTTGGGAATGTGGAGGAAAAGCAGACCCTCCCCGACACAAAGGAGGGAAGGCTCGTAAAGCTCATCCTCGAAAAGGCCCCCTACGCCGAGGGGAACGTAAGAAGGGAGAGGCGCGTTGAGTTCCAAGTTCCAATAGAGAAAGTACATGAATTCCTTGAACTTGCAAGTGAAACCTTTGAGATGCTTATCCAAATCAGTGTTGTAGACTGGATTAAGGAAGGGGAGTTTGAACTTGTCTACCAGCTCTGGAGCGTTAGCGAGAGCGTGCATGCCTCCGTCAGGACGAGGGTTCCGAGGGAAAATGCAAAGCTCCCGACCGTGATGGACATTTGGCCGGTCGCTGAAACCTACGAAAGGGAGGCACATGAGTTCTTCGGAATAATCTTCGAGGGCAACCCGAGGCTCGGGCCCTTCATCCTTGAGCCAAGGGAGTACGAGAAGCACCCCTTCAGAAAGGACTTCAACACGCTGAGCTATGTCAAGGCCCTCTATGGAGAGGATTTTGACAGATACGATGAGAGCAAGACAAATTATGTAATCTGAGGTGATGCTCATGTCTAATTTGGAAGTTCCGAAGGAGCTTAGGGAGGAGGCAAAGGCCCACGACATGTACCTTCACCCGATAGCCAAGGACACCTACGAGCTGTTCTTCGGTCCACAGCACATGGCAACCGAGAACTTCAGCATAATCCTCAAGATGGACGGCAACAGGGTTGAGAAAGCCATAGTCAATCCCGGATTTCTCCACAGAGGATTCGAAAAGCTTGCCGAGAACAGGCCTTGGTTCACCAACATAGCACTTCTACTTCGTATCTGTGTGCCTGAGAGTGACGTTCCCGAGAACATATACTCAATGGCAGTTGACGAGATAATCGGCTGGGAGGTCCCAGATAGAGCAATATGGATCAGGAACGTTGTGCTTGAGATGGCAAGGGTTTCGGCATGGATGTTCTGGATAATGGGTTTTGGAAACGAGATAGGTCTCTACACAGCGGGTCAGTGGGCAGCAGCTTACCGTGAGAGGTTCATGCGCCTCTTTGAAGAACTCACCGGTGGAAGGGTTTACCACATCTATACTGTTCCCGGTGGGGTTAGAAGGGACATACCGGGCGACCGCTGGCTTAGACAGCTCCGCGATACCGTGGAGTACATCAAGTCCAAGCTCAAGGACTTCGACGAGATACTCTTCGACAACTACATAACCTTCGAGAGGACTGAAGGTGTTGGTGTGATGGACAAGAAGTTTGCCCTCAAGCACGCCGTTACCGGGCCTAACCTTAGAGCCGTCGGCGTTCCCTACGACGTCAGGAAGGACGACCCATACTACCTCTACGACCAGCTCGACTTTGAGGTTCCCGTCCTGAAGGAAGGAGACAGCCTTGCGCGCGTTCTGGTAAGGAGGTACGAGCTGGAGCAGGACCTCTACATACTGGAGCAACTCCTCGACATGGGGCCTCCCAGCGGGCCCTACATGGTTCAGGATCCCAAACTCAAGAACCTGCCGAGGTTCAAGGTTCCGGCTGGAGACGCTTACGCCCACGTCGAGTCAACGAAGGGCGACTTTGGTGCCTACGTCGTCAGCGACGGAAGCCACAAACCCTACCGCGTCCATATACGCGGACCGAGCCAGAGCCACGGTGTGACAGTGCTTGAAGAGCTCCTTAAAGGTGCCCGCCTTGCCGATGTGCCCGTCATATTGAAGACCCTTGACAACTGTCCGCCCGACATAGACAGGTGATGAATATGGCAAGAGTTGTTGGCGAGGAGAAGGTCAAGCTCAAGAAATCATTCGTCAAGCCCTGGATGGGCATCAAGTACCTGTTCAAGAAGCCGGTAACGATAAAAATACCCTTTGAAAAGATAGAGCCCGCTCCGAAGTACAGGGGCTTCCACACCCTTGACTGGAAGAAGTGCGTCGGCTGTAACTTCTGCGGACAGATATGCCCGGCTAGAGCGATAGAGATGACGTGGCTCGAAGTGGACGGCAAGATGGAGAAGAGGCCTCACCCGAAGGTGGACTATGGAAGGTGCACCTTCTGCCAGTTCTGTGTGGACGTCTGCCCGACGGGAGCCCTCGGCTTCAGCGAGGCCTACATTCTAACCACAGACGGAACGGAAGATGCCCTCGAGCTCTTCAACTGGGTGCCCATTCACCCCGACAAGGTCAAAGAGCTCAACGAGCGCTTTGGTGACTACCGCTTCCCCGTGGTTAAGATAGAGAGGAAAGCCGATGGAACATATGTCTACCACCTCCGCGACGGTTCGAAGATAGAGTTCAAGATACTCGGTTACGGCATAAGGCCACCGAAGAAGCCGACGCCCGCAAAACCGGCAACAAAAACCACAACGACAAAAGGCACCGCTGGGAAGAATGAGAAGTCCTCAGGAAAGGACTCCAAGGAGTGAGTTTTCTTTCACCACCCCTGCACCTTTTTTATAACGTCTTCCGGGACATCTCCATTTTCAACGTCCTCTATCGCCTCCTCAAGCCTGTCAAGGCCTTCCTCGAGGAGCTCCTCCTCTATTGTAAGGGGTGGTTGAACCCTCAGGACGTTGCCCTGGAGGAATGCCACTATAAGGCCCAGCTCATAGGCCCTCCAGACGACCTTCTTGGCCTCGTCGGAGGCCCTCTCCTTCGTTTCCCTGTCCTTCACGAGCTCAACGCCGAGCATGAGGCCGAGGCCGCGGACGTCGCCTATGAGCTCGTGCCTTTTCTTCATTCTCTCGAGCCTGTTCTTGGCTTTCTTTCCAAGCCTCTCTGCCCTAGCCAGAAGGTTCCGCTCCTCGATTTCCTCGATAACGGCCAAAGCCGCGGCGCTCGCCACGGGATTTCCGCTCAGGGTGAATGCATGACCGAGCGGTGGAAGGGAGTCCATTATCTCAGCCCTTCCTATTACAGCGCTTATTGGAAGGCCTCCGCCGAGTGGCTTCGCGAGGGTTATTATGTCCGGCTTCACCCCAAAGTGCTCGATGGCGAACCACCTGCCAGTCCTCCCGAGCCCGCTCTGAACCTCATCAACGCCAAGGAGGATTCCATGCTCGTCGAGGAGCCGTTTCAGTTTTTTGAAGTAACCCTCTGGTGGAACCACCATTCCTGCATCGCCCTGTATCGGCTCCGCCAGGAGGAGCGCGACGCCATCGGCGTGAACCTCTCCCTCGAACTTCTCCTTCAGGTATTCCAGGCATTCCATACGACACTTTCCGGGTTCTTTTCCAAAGGGACAGCGGTAGCAGTTGGGGTAGGGAATGAAGTGAACGTCGCTGAGCTGACCGACCTTGGAGCGGACCTCGAAGTCGAGACTGGTGACGCTCATCGCTCCATAGGTAGAACCGTAGTAGCTCCGCAGGTAGCCGATTACAGACCTCCTGCCTGTGTAGGCCCTCGCGAACTTTATTGCCCCGTCGTTGGCATCGCTCCCGCTCAGGCCGAAGGCCACCTTCGGACCCTCTACCGGGGCTATTTCAGCGAGCTTCTTCGCTAGCAGGTAGGGCTCGACCGGGAAGCCGTAGATGAAGGTGAAGTGGAGCAACCTGTCCGCCGTCCTCTTAACGGCCTCGACCACTCGGGAGTTATTGTGGCCGACGTTCTGAACGGCAGCGTCGCTCAGGAAATCTATGTACTCCCTTCCATCAACGTCCCATACCAGGGCGTTCCTGGCTTTGTAGGGAACAATGGGAGCGTAGGTAACGTGGGAGGCGCGCGATATGTATCTGGAGTAGCCATCTATGACCTCCTCCTTCCTGGGTAGCATGGAACCACCGTATCCTTTTTGTTTTTGAAATTAATAGCAATTTCGGTCAATTTTTGCGGATTTTCTAGAAAAGTTTAAAAGTATGGTGCTAAAAAATTAAAATTGGTGGTTTAAAATGGCTGAGGTAGAAAAGCTGGACGAGCTGGACAGGGCGATACTCCACATACTCCAGGAGGATGGACGAGCCAGCTACTCCGAGATAGCGAGAAGGTTAAAGGTGCCAGAGTCAACGGTCAGGCTAAGGGTGAAGAAGCTCGTTGAGAGGGGCATAATAAGAAAGTTCGTCGCACTCATAAACCCCTTCAAAGCCGGCTACTCCGTTGTGGCGTTCATAGCGGTTGACGTTGAGCCGAGCAAGATAAAGGAGGCCGTTGAGAAGCTGAAGGAGTTGCCAGAGGTTGACGTCCTCGGAATAGCCACGGGGGCGCACGACATACTCATGCAGGTAACGGTAAAGGACCTGCAGGAGCTTGAGAACTTCCTCGTTGAGAAGCTTGGAAGGATAGAGGGAATAAAGAGCACGGAGACATCAATCATGACAAGTGTTAAGAAGTGGGGCTATGCAAGAGTGTTTTGATTTAGATGGAGGGATAGGCATGAGAAACAAGCTGGCCGTTGTCATTGTGATGTTCCTTCTGCTGGCCCCTCTGGTTCTCGCCGATGAGTACGAGAACGAAGAGAACGAATACGAAGCCGGTTATACTGCGTTTGCAGTCGCGGGAGTTGGTCTCATAGGTTTGGGAGTCGTCTACTATGCCCTGACCAAGAGAAAGCTCATCATACGCCACAGAAAGGGCGAAAAGTGGGGCTTTGAAATCCAGCCCGAGCATCCGTACATAACATTCATAGGACCAATATCGCCGATGACGGTTCATCATGCCCTGACGATAACAGGAACACTGCTCGTTTTCGTCCACTTTCTCTCGTGCGGGAACTACTCCGGACTCGGAGGAATGGCTGGACTGGGGATGGGGATAACCCTGGTCATAATCAACGCCCTAGGATTTATCGGGAGGGCAATAAACAGGAAAATACTCGCACTCGCGAAGGAGGGCAAACGTGACAGTGCCAGAAGGTACATAAGGATGTATCAGACATGGAAAAAGGTTCACATAGCCTTTGCCGTTCTCTTTGCAGTACTGCTGGCGATTCATTTGAACGCCGTTGATTGAGAATTTTCACATCTTTTCTGCCGTTAGCGTTTTTAACTTTCCAAAACTTTCCTCTTTCGGTGATAGCATAGACGAGCTGGAGATAATAAGGCGAAGGAAAATGCTCGAACTCATGAAGCGAGCTGGCATGATTGAAGTAAAGCCGAAGCGAAAAGTGATTATAGAAGTAATAACAGCACCGGAATGTCCCTACTGCCCGATAGCTGTTCAGATGGCGAGAGAACTTGAGAAAAAGTATGAAGGTGTTGTGGCGAGGGAACTGAGCGTTGCCACTCCTGAAGGCCAAAGGAAAGCCATGGAACACAACATCCTCGGAACGCCGACGATACTCATAGACAACAAAGTTGAATTTATCGGAGTCCCAAATTTCGCGGAATTCGAGAGGAGAGTTAGAAAAAGGCTGAGTCTAGCCACCCAATAAGACCCATACCCCAATCGCAACGAGCAGGAGTCCCGCAATGACGGAAAGCTCAGCGCTGTGCCTGACCATCGCCTGAGAAAAGCGTTTGCTCTCACTAACGCTACCCAGGGCGAGGAGTATCACAACGAGGGGCAGGACGAATATCAGGTTGTAGAGCGCCAACAGGAAGAATGCAAGTGCCCTGCTTCCGTGGGCTATTATGGTGGCGTAAACCAGGTAGCTCCCAGCGGAGCACGGTAGGAGGGTTGTCGATACGATTACTCCCAGCAGAAAAGAGCCGATAAACGTCGCATCGGCGCTGAAGATTTTCCTCCTTATTTTGGCCTTGTCACCAATCCTCGAACGCTCAAGGATTCCCGTTACCATCGTGTATATTCCAAAGCCTATGGCAAAAACTCCCGCGAGCCAGAGCGGGATGTACTGGCCGAGGTAAAGAAGACCGACTCCGAGGAGAAAATACGAGATGTAAACGGCCAGTATGAAGGCTGACCCTATTACGTAGAGCCTCCTCCGTGATACCTCCCTTACAGATATTGCTATGAGAAGCATCGTGTAAATCACGAAGGTGCAGGGATTGATTGAGTCACTCATGGCCAGTGCGTAGAACTTTGGAATGAAACCCGGGATGCCGAGGAGGTACAGGGCTAAGGCACTGATTCCAAAGGATGAGGCTAGAATAATTGTTAAGGCCTTAATTTCGCCTTTCATGGAGGCCGATACTCAGAAGGGCTTTTCACAGTTTCCAGAACAAAAGGTTGAAAACAAAAGGTCATCCAGTTGAGTTGCCAGTTGAATTAGCCGTCGAGTTCCCCTTCAGCTCGTTGAGTATCTCCTGAACGTTGACGGGCTCGTGTCTGACGAATATCGTGTAGAGCGCTTTTATGACAAGCCTTGCCTTGGGGTCCTTGTAGGAGAGCAGGTACGTCTTTCCCGTGAAGAGTAGCACACCGTCGTTCTTGATTGCCGTAGCGAGGATTTCCGGCGTTGCGGTAACGTTGAACTCGCCCTCAATGACCGCGTAGAGTGTTCCGTTGTAGGTTATCGCTATGGCCGGAACACCCGTTATGCCCGTCAGCTGGGCGAGCTGATTGAAAAGGTTCATGTTGGTTTGGTTGTCCACGAGCTCGTAGTAGGTCAGGGCCTTCTCGCCGTATTCCTGGGGAATCCACTCGTGCATATGCCTGCAGTGGGGACAGGTTTTAAGCCCGTACATGTAGAAGTGAATTTCGTTCAGGTAAATCCTCGTGCCATTAACGTCAACGTAGGCCTGCTTTTGGGGTTCCTTGGGGGCTGTTGAGGTCGGAGACGTGGTGGAGTTGCTGGAGCTCCCTATACAGCCGGCCGAGAATCCAACGAGGACAAGCAGTAGAAGAACCATCCCTGCCTTTTTCATCCAATCACCGTCTCCCCATAGTATGGATGTGGTTATAAACATTGAGACCCGGAAAATCCAACGGAACCCTTAAATCATGCCGGTTCCTAATGGTATGGGGGTATTCATGCAGGCATGGTATCGCTCCCGGGCCCTTTACGATGCCGTCATGAAGCTTGTTAAGGCAGGAAGATTTGAGGAAGCACTAAAACTCGCCTCCGGAATACCGGACGGAAACGTCCGCTCCAAGGCCATGACCGGGATAGTCGTTGAGATGGCCCGTTCGGGGGCTGACTACAGGGAAGCTCTTGAGCGCGCAATTGAGACGGCCCTTGAGACAAAGAGTTCGATTAAAAACCTCATGGGACTCGCCTTTGAGTTCATGGAGCTCGGAAAGTTCGAGGACGCCCTGTATATAGCGGAGCACATCACAGACCTCCCAAACCGCTCAAAGGTTCAGGCGGAGGTCGCTCTGAGGCTTGCGAGGAGAGGGGAACTTGAGAGGGCCATGAAGCTCATAGAGGATATCCTCGATGAGGACGTCAAGACGTGGGCAACATCAATGCTCGCCAGCGAGCTTTAGCTTGCAGGAGTTAAAACGGAAATTTTAAAGGGAGTATTTTAACAGAAACCCCGCCACAATCCTTTTTTAGAAGAGCCCGTTTTTATCCCGGGTGAGACCATGAACGGCGGAGAGGTAATAGGACTGCTCGGAATGTTGCTCCTCGTAAGTGCCTGGGTTCCCCAGACCTTGGAAACGATAAAAACAAGAAAATGCCCCCTGAACATGCAGTTCATAATAATCTACGTGACGGCATCAACGCTCCTGACGATATACTCCTACATAATCGGGGACTGGATATTCTTCGCCCTGAACTTCCTCGCGGCGCTCCAGAGTGCCATAAACCTCGTGATAAAACTGACGGAAAAAAAGTAGGTCATTTCCGCTCGTAGAGACCAACGAGCTCTCCCCACTGGATTACGTGCCCTTCCATTGCCTTTTCAAGTTCTTTTCTCGTTGCCCCCGGCGGGAGGTTCAGGGTGGTATCGAGGGCGTAAACTTTGAAGTGGTAGTGGTGGGGTTTTCCCCTCGGGGGACACGGACCGCCGTAGCCTATCTTCCCGAAGTCGTTCCTTCCCTGAACCATGGGAATCGGCTTCTCCACCCTTCCAACCTTTGGAACCGCCTCGGGAATCTCACCAACGGGAGGTATGTTCCATGCTATCCAGTGGGTGAACGTTCCAGCGGGAGCATCGGGGTCGTCAACTATAATGACGAGGCTTTTTGCCCTTTCACTTATGTTGCCTATGAAAATCGGCGGATTTATGTCCTCCCCGTCGCAGGTGAACTTGGCCGGGATGTAGCTCCCGTTATGGAAGACGGAACCCACCTCAAGGGTCTTCGGGGCGCTCATTTTCTCACCCCCACCTATACACCCGGCCCCGATTAGGAGTAGCGCTATTACCAGCGGAACCATCGACCTCATGTTCAGGACTACGCCATTTCCCTGTAAAAGGGTTTTGCCAAAGGTTAAAATACTCCAAAAACGTTCAACGAACTATGAAGGTGCTCTGGGAGAAGGAAGTGCCGGCGGAGAAAATAGTGGTCTCACCCCGACCGGTGTGGAAGTGCCGGGCGTGTCCCATGTACGGCAAGAGGCCAAGCTGTCCTCCGCACGCTCCGGACTGGAGGGAAGCAAAGGACTGGGTCGGCCACTACAGGAGGGCCCTTTTGGTAAAGTTCCAAGTGGACATGGCACGCTTTGAGGAGGAAAAGAGAAAGGCCCTCCTTTATCTGCTCAAACGCGAGGAGGAACTCTTCAAGGAGGGAAAGCTCTACGTGATGGCACTCTTTCCCGGGAGTTGTAACCTCTGCGACGACTGTCCCTTCGAGAAAGGGAAGGCCTGCAGAATGCCAACCAAGGTCCGCCCGAGTGTTGATGCCATCGGGATAGAGATAAGCTCGCTCGTTCAAATCAACTTCTCGGAGAGTGTCCTCTACGGGATAATCATGGTGGAGTGATTGATATGGCGATAGCCTACGTCACACTGCTCGGTCGTTCGCCCTGGGCCGTGGTAAACACCTATTACAAAATCCTGCGTGAGGGGAAAGGGAGGAAGGAAATCAAAAGAATCTACATCTTCACGGAGCGGAGGTACAAAAACTTTCTTCCCAAGGTCGTTAGAGCCCTCAGGGAGATATCGGAGGCATATCACATAAACCCCGTCATCGAAACCGTCGTTATCAGGGACTATGGCTTTTTTGAGGCGGATAAAAAGTTTAAGGAGCTGTTTTCAAAGCTTAAAGGCGAGGGGTTCAGGATAGGCCTCGACATAACCTCGGGCAGGAAAGCACTGGTTGCAGCTGCCATAGTCCAAATCAAGGACTTCCCGGTGGAGTTCATAGTCTACATGGGGCTCCTCGACATGGACTTCCCTGACAGGCCCTACATGATGATTCCAACGCACATGCAACCGATAAAGAACTTCCTCGGTGATGGGAATGAAACCCGCTGAGGTCATCACGAAGCCCGAACTTCAGGTTCTCCTAAACGTCTTGGCTGAAAAGGGAGAGCTCCTCGTGAGCTATCCCCTCTACGGTATTCCACTCCTCAAAGCCCGGCCGAGCGAGAATGGCTACACCGTTGAGGTTATCGCAGATAGGAAGACCTTCAACTCCCGCGTTCCGCCGAGGCTATCCTCCGAGCTTCCGACGTGGAGCGACTTTTACGAGTGCTTCATCTCATCGGGAATACTAAAGTACGACAACGTTGGTGAGTTCCTCCAGAACCTTGAGCTTTATCAACGGCTTAAGAAGGGCGTTGTCTTTGCACCTGACACAAACCTCTTCTACCACCGCTTTATCTCCTCCTTCAAACCTCTCGACGGCTACCAAATTGTCGTTGCGGAGGCCGTTAAGAAGGAAATTGAGGACGCGATGAACTACAAGTACAGGCACAGGCAACTGGAAGAAATCGCGAGGGAGGTCCTTAACGCCCACCTCCTGAAGGAGTTCAGCAACAGACGGACAAAGAGGAGCAGGAAAGCGGCCTATATAGCGCTCAAAGAGTTTGAGAGGCTCAAGCCGAGGATAATAATAGCCGAGAGCGTTAGCGAGGTCGCTCACAACAACGACGAAATTATCGTGAAGTCGCTCAAAAGGTACGACAACATGACCCCGACTCTGCTCGTCTTCCTGACGGCAGACATAGCGATAACAGACGTTGCCGAAATGGAGGGCCTTGAGTATTTCCTCTTCAAGTATCCCCGGGAAGAACTGGGACGGCACGAGGTTTCCGCATACCAACTCAGAACATTGCTCTTCAACCTTTCAGCCGTTTTTGGGGTCGTTGAGCTCAACGGGATTCTGATTTTCGGCGAGTTCGGTGGCAAGGCAAACCTCGACGAGCTGAAGGTAGTCTTCGAGGGAGAAAACGGAATCTACCACGAGTTCTTCTTCCATCTCAAGCTGAGCAGGAAGCTGATGGAAATAATGAAGGGTTAGCGCCCTTTGGCCTTCATCAGGACCGCAAAGAACTCGAAGGCGAACATAAAAGCCGTGAAAACCTCCGCAAACAGGGTTATATACCCGCCTAAAGGTAGGAGAACCAGGGCCATTGAAACGCCGAAGGCCACAAGTTCTTCGCCTTCCCTCGATTCGCCTCCGTAGCGATACTCGAGCAAAAACGTAAGCCAGTTGAGGAGGACAAAGAAGGCAAGAACCGGTCGGAACATCCAGAACAGGTAAGCCAGGGAATAAACCAGAAAGGGAACCGCTATGTAAAGCCTTCTCATCGTCCCACCTCCATGCCACCGGAGGAAATCTCCGTGTCGTTGTGGAAAACTGCGAAGATGTAGCTTCCGGGTTTGGAAACGAGAACAACAAACCGAAGTCCGTTGATGGTTAAAATCGTCGAGCCGTTGAGGTTGTCGAGCTCCGATTCCATGAGGTTCCCCGTTCCCTTAATAACGTTCCCGGAGCTGACCTTTAGGTATGAGGTAGTGGTAACATTGCCGAACTCAACAAAAACCGGAATCGTCCATGCATAGGGGACAAAGGTCGTCCCATTGATGGGATGGGCGTTTATCGTTACTTCGAAGTCCTTCGGGATGAAGGGCGGGACTAGCTTTAGAACGTAAACGGTAATACTTGAGTTGGACTCGTTCCCGATTATTCTGGCCTCAAAGGAGTAAAGGGTTGCGTTCATTTCTTCAAGAAACTTCTCGACATCCCCAAAGATTTCCGCAGGAGCGGTTAGATTGCCCGAGAACGTGCCGTTTATCGGTGAGGTTACTATTGAAACGCGAATTGAAGCGTGGACGGAAGATGTTTCCCTTTTCGTTTGCTCGAAATGGGAAGAAGTTCCTGTGGAGCTGTTCGACACCGGGGAGGAGCTCGGCGTTTGAGCGCTTGAAGACAGGCACCCGGCACTAGAAGTCAGTAGGAGAATTACGAGGAACACAATGCAGGCCTTACGCATACTCCCACCGAAAGTGTTAAGGAAAATAATCCTTAAAAGTGTTGTGGAAAGGGAAATCAGCTAAGCATGCCCTCAAGCTTTTCAACGAACTCGATGCTCCTCTTGAGGTCAGCGAAGTATTCCTTGGCCCTCTCAACGTGCTCCCTTTCAACCCTTCCTCCCTTCGCCAGCACGCTTGCTGGAGCGAGGAGCTGAACGGCGTAGCGCAGGCTTGTTTTCTCACCGAGTTCGGCCAGATACTCTATCGCCTCCTCGCTGACGTCTATCTTCTCCTCTTTGGCGCGAATCTTGATGATTTCCCTGATTTCCTCCTTCTTGTAGGGTTCTGTGTTTATTATGAGCAACCTGTCAAGCATGTCAATGGGTATGCCGTGGGGTGCCTCTATGTCGGTGCCCCTAATCTTTGTCCTTCCGCGGTTCGTGGCGAGGATTAGAATCGGTGCAAGCTCGCTCTCCATGGCCCTCGCGAGGAACGAGAAGGCCTCTATGTCGAGCATGTGAACCTCGTCAATGAAGAGCACTCCGGGGACGAGCGTGGCCCTGCCCTCCTCAATCCAGCTTTTGACGGTTTCATCAACGCGCCTCCTTACCTCATCGCTTATCTCCGCGCCGGTGCTGAAGAGCAGGCCGAAGATGTTTCCGCGGGCGTTGGCGACATCCAAATCGTGGAGCGTAACGGTGTATGTGAACTCCTTTATCTTGAGCACAGGACCGCTCGGAAGGCTGACCTTCCTCTTGAAGAAGAGCCCCTCCTCGTCCTTCGTTGTTCCAACCTTCGAGACTTTGCCCGTTTCTGCGTCAATCTGTATGACGTCGCCTTCCTCAACGCCGAGCTCCATGAGCTGGTAGGCTATCTCCCTGCCTGCTCTTATCGTCTTTTCATCGTCCCTGGTGCGGAGGGTTATTATCACGCTCTCGGGGATTTCGACGTAAGGATTAAAGGGATGCCTCGTCCTCTTGATTTCGATTTTCTTGACCTCGCCCTCGTAGACCTTTCTCTCCTCGCTTATTCTAACGCCTATGGCCCTTCTCATCGCCTGTTTCAGGAACTCGGTCTTGTTGACTTCAGCGGAATAAATCTCGCTTCCCGCTATCTGGACGAAGGGAACGTCTTCGCCGAGTTCTCTCGCTATACCCATCGCTATCGCGGTCTTTCCGCTACCCGTTGGTCCAACGAGGAGGATTCCCTTGCCCGCAAGCTTTCCGCGCTTTATGAGCTCGACGGCTATTCCAGCGGCTTCCCTGGCCTTTATCTGTCCCACCATTCCGTCGGCCTTGAACTTGGCCTTTCCGTTTTCATCGAGTCCGAGTCCCTTTATGTGGGAGTGCATTCCAACCCTCTCAAAGGAAACCTTGGCAACCTCCTCTATTACAGCGGGCAAGGTCCCCCACCCCCTTTAATTTTCCCAGAGGTAACTAAAAGAGGGGGTTTAAAAATTTGACGGAGGTCATTTGAAAATTCGCCTTATGTGTTTGAAGGCCTCCTCTTCAGGGGCGTAGTCCTCTTTGACCTCGGAGAGAAGCCTGTGCTCGCTGGCCCTTCCCCTGATTGCAAAAGCCCTCTTTAATGAGGGATAAGATGCCACAATAGATGTGGGAATTGAGCCCAAGGGCGCTATTGCACTTTTAAATGGAAGGTTTTTTGCGACCCAGACACCGGATGCGAGGAGGAGAAGGCCGAGGGTTAAGTTTACCGCCCTTTTGAAAACCGATATTGGAAACTCGGCGTAGGGAATCCTTCCGTCGGTTCCATCAACGTAGGCGCGGTATCTGAATGGGCCGTACTTGTACTCGATGTGCCAGATGGGGTAGTAGACCAGACCGTCCAGTTCGGGCTCAAAACCGGGCATCCCGACCTCAACGTTCTTCCAGTGAAAGTACCGCTCGGCTTCGTGTTTCAGAAGCTCCCTAATGCTGTTTTTGAGGAGTTTTCTGGCCTCTTCTTCGCTCAGGTCACCTTTCAAAAGCCTGCCCTCCACGTGGCCGTCGAAATACCTCCTGCCTCTGACGGGCAGGGGATAGCCAACGAGCTCTTCAAACCCTTTGACAGCCGGAACCGTCATGTAGTTAAAGAACTCAACGTAGCCGGCCCCGTCCTTCGAGATTAATCCTTTTCTTGCAACCCCTCTGGCCCTCACAAAGAAGAGGTAAAATGGAACGTAGAGAAGCTCCCTTTTGACTATGCGGGCCTTCCATTCAACGTCGTTGGGGGATAGGCGCTGTATTCTTATGAAGGCCACCAGAGCCTTCCAGGGGTTCTCAACGCGCAGTGGATAGGTAAACGTTCTGGCCTCGCCGAGCTTTATCTGAAAGCCACAGTAGGGACAGGTGACCACACCGGTTTCTTCAGTCTCAAACTCGGCACTGCAGTGAGGGCATCTCACTTTCATCTCTCCACCCTCACATCCCTTGCAACTTTCTTTCCGTAGCCCCTGGCCAGCTCAAATCCGAAGTAAGTCCCGATGGCCGGCAGGATGAACAAGACACTTCCACCCTTTCCGGCGTGGACCAAAGCTTCCCAGTAGGTAAAGTTCCCGTAAATGGCTAGAGAGAAGCCGGCAATTGCTATCCCAATTAATGAGACAAGGGCGTAGTGGATTTTCCTCCACAGCCTAACGGGTTCAACCGCCAGAACTTCTTTACCATAGTGACCATCGTAGGCGACGAAGTACGTGCCGCCTTCAACGTCGTAGTAGACCTTCCAGAGGGGGTAGAAAACGAGGGCAATCTCTTTTACATCCCCCTCAAATTTAAAGAACTTTAGCTCAACATCTTCAGGGACGCGCCGTTCTTTTGCTACATCGGAGGCCCTATCGGAAAGTGCCATCTTCGCGTATTGCTTTCCAAAGTCAGCGTTTAAGAACGCCAGCTCAAGGCTCTCCCACTTCTCCGGCGTCAGCGAGCCAATCGGCCTGACGTCCATCATGTACTTCAGCGTGTCCTCTATCCTCTTGAAGGAGAGGTAACCATAGCGCTCGAACTTAAGGGCCAGCTCTTCAACGGCCGGGTCATAAACGTTTCTTCTGGCAGGGACGCATACGAGGGACTCCATCTTAAACTTTTTGAACTTCACAACGGCTTTGGTATTGTTCCCCTCCTTTTCGTAGATGATATACCGCATGTTTCCCCTGCCCTCGACAATCCCCAGCCAGAGCGGAACGTAATAGCCCTCAACCTTAACAACTTTTATCTTGCCCCTTATCCCCCTGTAGTCCGGGTCTTTTTGAACTCTCTCCTGAAAACGGCGTAGGATTTCCTTTTTGGACAGGCTCTCCACAAAGAAGACGTTTTTCTCCGTGAAAACCTTGTCATATGCATTCGGGTAACCGCAGTAGGGGCAGACAATGATTATATCCTCCGGAGTTACGTCGAGGGGCGCCCCGCAGTGCTCACACTTGAAAACTTCGATGATTACCACCGAAGATTAGGACATAGTTAAGGATTAAAAGTTTTTGGCTCAGGTGGGTTTTCCGGGCATCGGTCACCCCAAAGGCCAATGTCATCATTGCCATTTTAAGTGTATAGTGCTCCCTTAAAAGCTCACCTGAACTTAAGCCAGAAGTAGAGGGATGCAACGGCGAAGATAATCGAGACAGCAATGAGGAAAGACCCGACGAGCTTAGCGACATAGGAGTTCTCTCTGGCTGCGAGGATCCCCAATATCAACCCTGCAGGTATCAGCAAGAGAATAGCCTTCTCGAATTTCCATACAAGCGGAATGAGAAACAGAAGACCACCGACCAGATAAAGCGGGTTACCGTAGGTTATGAAGAGGAAAATCGGCAGAAGGACACCAAGGGCGAGGTGGAAGTTAAAGTCCCGTTCTGGCTTTGAGCGGTTTGCCATGTGAACACCAATAAAGAGGAGCACTAAAGCAATGGCCAAGAGAACTTCAGCTAAGACCCTGTTCGAAGGCTGAATGTAGGCAGAGAGGGCAACGAAAACGAATGAAATAACTATTGGGATTTCTCTTCTCACGATACCACCTTAGAGAACGTTGAGGTACTTGTGAACCTGAAAGCTTAGCCCGACGTTCTTTTTTCCCATTATCCGCGCGGCCTCGCGGTAGAACTCCATGAGCCTCTCCTGGCTTATCTCAATCGGCTCCTTGGGCTGTATCACCAAGGGGACAAGGCCCTTCAAAAGACCCGCGTACCAGCGGACGTTCTCAACCTTTGTCCCTGAGGTAACGACGAGCTTGGCGTAGACCTTTGCACCCGCTTTTTTAAGGATTTCGATGCTCTCCACCTCTCTAAGGACGAGGTTTCTCCAGTCTTCCGTGGCCTTTGCTGTCTCGTCCTTTATGTCCACGCTCGCGTAGTCAGTGAGCGGGGCAACCTCTTTGATAAGCTCCGGAAGGCCTCCGTGTGTTTCGAGGAAGTTGTCAAAGCCGAGGTTTTTCATTCTCTCCATCAGGGCTTTGAGGGGCTTCACCTGAAGTGTCGGCTCTCCGCCGGTGTAGCTTATCGAGTGAATATCGCCGGTATCGAGGCGGAGAATGGCCTCAACCACCTCATCAACGCTCGCGGGATTGGGTTTGTAGCCAAACTTCCCGGTGAAGGGCTCAACCTCGTAGCGCCAGCGTGAAACGCGGGAGGCGTCGATGTACTCGCGGGAGTCGCACCAGAGGCAGTTAAGGTCGCAACCGGCAAAGCGGACGAAAATCTGCCTTCTCCCAAAGGCGCTCCCCGGGACGCTTCCCCCTTCACCCTGCCAGCTGTTGAAGACCTCGGCCATTACGAGCTTCATGGGCTTTCCTTGCCCTGACACAATTTAAAATTTGTCACAAAGATTATAAATGCTAGCGTATTAACACTTCCAGTGGGGTTTCATGCGAAAACTCCTCGTTGTCATCCCCATTGTCTTACTCATAATAACCTTCGTGTGGTTTTACTCTCAACGCCCAGCTCAACGACCGTTTTTGGAAGCATACGGTGTCCGGGCACTCTCACTGTTTCCCGATGGAAAAGTTGTGGTTGTCTCCACTTTCAAGAGCACTGGCGAGGGATTTCTAACTGTTTACTCCGCAAACGGAACTCCACTCTGGAACCTAACGCCCTGCAATTGTGGTACCCTATATAGTACTTATTGGGATAATGTTCTTTACGCTAGGGTTTCTCCCAATGGGAAGTACCTCGGGGTTGTCACAATAAACAAATTTATACTCTACCGTGAGGATGGAACACTGCTCTGGGAGAAGAAAAATCCACTGTCCAGGAATTTATGGTCAGACGGGTCCCAATGGGCTTCAGTTCAATTCACAAATGATTCGAGATACGTTGCATTTGGGGTAACTGCCTCGAAAAGCGTTTTTCAGGTATTCTCCACTAATGGAAAGCTCCTGCTCAATGGAACTGCCCAAGGGATTACTGGGATGAAAGTCTCCGACGATGGAGTGTACCTCATGGAGGACTTCCTCTTTTCAAAGGGCATAATGGGTTCAAAGTTAATCTACTATGGCTTCAACGGAAGCAAGTGGAGCATTGAGTTTCCCTCTGGTAGTCCAAGGGCCATTGACGTTCTCAAAACGGCCAACAGAACGTATGTGGCCTACGCCGACTGCATGCTTGGGATAACTCTAATCAAAGGAGGGAAGGTTCTCTGGAACAGGGATAATGGCACCTGCTACTGGGATGTGGCATTCTGGCGCGGGAGAATCTACGCGGCTACATCGATGAGGCTAGTAGATGTTTATTCAATCGATGGTAGACTGCTCTCAACTATACGAACTCCAGAATTCGGTGGAATTCCCACGCTACTACCAGCCCCTAGGAAGATTTTGCTCCTTCAGAAAATATTGTTACCTTCCGACAACAGGAAATGGGTTGTTGATGTTTTAATAATAAATTCAACTGGAGATATCATCAAAGTTAAAAGCCTTGAAGGATTCCCTGCGAGTGACTTCTTATCACATATAACGGCCGATTACAGGAGGGGGCGGCTTATCCTTGGCGTTATCAAGGAGCCGGGAAGGTATGAAAAATACGAGATATACCTGATTCCTGTAAACTAAAGCTCAATCCCCTTCACCCTTTCACTAACGAAGCCCTCGAGTATCTCGACCCTGACGCTTCTCTCTTCTCTGGTCATGTCCGCCATGAGCTGAACCGCCCTCGCGTAGTCCCAGAGCCTTCTCTTCGCCTCGGAGGTAACTCTCTCTGCCATGACTATTAGCTCCCGCTCTTCCGGATGGGCGCTCATCCATTCCACAACCTTTCTCGCGTCCTCCTCATCGAATACGCCTCTCTTCTTAAAGAGCACACAAGTCACCTCCCTTATTGTTCAATCCTGTAATTATGTAATTATGCAATTCAATAATTCGGGAATTGTTTTAGACATATTTCAGCAGAACGCTCACGGCCTCCTCAAAGACTTCGCGGTCTTTGCCGTCCAGAACTCCCTCAAGGTAGTTCAGCGCAACGAGGTCGATTATGATGTAGGCAGTGTTCCTGTCGAGGCCGAGAGAATAGGCATCGTAGTAGACCCTCTCCTCACCTAAGGCCTCGTTGAGCATCTCGACGAAGTAGTTAATCTCCTCAACGCTCAGCTCGTCCCACCTGCTCTCGAGCTCGTCGAAGTAGCGCTCCATTACCCTGAGCGTTTCGAGGTCGAGTTTCAGCTTTCCGCGAAAGTACGGGAACTCGCCGACGCGGAAGAGCTTTATCCCCTCCTCGTCTCTCACCGCTATGCTGTCCCAGAGGACGATACCCTCAACGGGGTTATGACCGTACTTGCTCGCGAGATAGGAGAAGCGCTCAAGGGCGAAGTCTATGTCATCTATAAACTCCTCCTCGTCGCGGAAGTGGATTATCTTGCTTACCGTTCCAGCCATTTTTTGCACCGGTTCACGGTAGGTGAGACAGTATAAAAATGCTTTGAGGGTTATCCTTCAGTTCTGTTTCCCCATTTGGAAAGCCATGCAAGGTTGCACAGACGAGTTAACTCAAAGTATTCATCGGAGACCCAGCGAAGGGAGATGACCTTCCAGCTGGGCTCAAAGGTTACCTCATAAAACGTTCCGTTTTCACAGTTGTATCCTCTGCAAACTGTGGTGTAGTTGACGAGAAAGAGGAATGTCATAGTCCTGTTCGGCCAGAGACAGTACGTCAAAACCAGACACTTCCCGGCGAGATTAGAACGACAGTAGTTCAGGCCCTTCTTTTCTACCTTACCCCACACATCTTCATACCGGTTTATCAGTTCGTCATAGGTGTTTGAGGATACTTTTCTGAACGAAATCAGGCCCAGATTTGTCAGGTTGAGGTTCACCGCGTAGAGAACACCTCTAGTTCTGGAACATGTGAATCCTTTGCAGTTTATCGTGTAGTTGCCGTAAACTAAAACAGTAGCGGTTTCGTTCGGCCAGGTGCAGAGGGTCGCCACGCTCCACTGCCAGCCGGGATGAACGGCCTGGGCGTAGTCAAGGGCCTTCGTCGTTATGTTGTCCTGAAATCTGAGTTTAGAGAGCGTGTAAATATCATCATGAACATTGTGTTTTTCCTGGCTCCTCTGGGCATAAAATACTGAGACCCCAACAAGTAGGGCAACGACTAGCATAGCGCAGATTACAAGTCTCTTCCCCATCAACCACTGCCCCCAGATGCCAGCAACTGCCTGAGTTTATACTCACACAAGATAATAAAAATATTTCTCCGCTTAAAGGCAAAGCAACCCTTATAATCCCGTCTTCCCAATCAGTACAACGCCCGACGAGTAGAGGGTTGCGATGACGTCGGGACCCCCAGGGGGGCGACAGCCCAAATGCCCCCCCCCCTTACAGCCCTTGCTTGCGCAAGCGCTGGCGGAAAAGTATGTGCTTTTTGATGGGAATTCATTTGAGTGTTGTTTTCTTCCTATTGGTCTGTTTGTGAGTGTTTCACTATGAAAAGGCGAATCTTGAGTGGTTTTCTTCTCAAATTGTTGTGAGAACTGCCCCAGCTTGCTCTCTGCTTGTGGGTTTACCTTTAAAATCGACGTCCAAAGGGTGTCAAAAGAAGAGTAAACCCTTTTTTGGGGCTGTTTTAGCAGGTTCTCCTTTGGGAATGCGCGATTTTATAAGCAAAATCCCCTTCATTTGAACCATTGAGGCGAAGAGTTACAAGCTTTTGGTGAAGCTTTTTCCAGAAACCTCTATGGGCAAAGTTTCTGAGGTAAGGTTTATAAGAACACTTTCAAAGCACGACCGAGGCGAGAGGCGTGGAGCGCGAGGTAACCGATGAGAAGCTCCGGAAATATTTTAGAATCACGGAAGAAGCACTAGAGAGACTCGAAGTTGCCGTCCATGAGAAAAGCCTCTTGCACGCCGTTGCGCGGGATTTTCTAACGATGGCTAGGAGCTATTTTGAGGACGCCAAGTACTACTATGAGAAGGGCGACTACGTTACAGCGTTTGCAGCTTTGAACTACGCGCACGGCTTCATAGATGCCGGTGTGAGGCTCGGTGTATTTAGGGGTGAAGACGACAGGCTTTTTGCCTTCGGGTGAGGTGAGGGAGATGGGAGACTACCTAGTTGTCCTTGAGGCTCCAATCATTGTGCGGGACGTTGAAACGAGTGAAGACGCGATAAACGTCGCAGTGAGTAAAGTCACAAAGGCACTCAACAGGGAGAATCTTGATTTTGTTCGCGTTGAGCTCGGTTATTCCCAGTGCCCTGTTTGTGGTGCTCACTTTGAGAGCGCCTTCGTTATTGGAAACGTCGGGCTCGTCGGGATATACTTAACCCTAAAGGTTTACAATGCCCAGACAATAGAACACGCCGAAAGAATTGCCAAGGCTGTCGTTGGAAAGGCCCTCAAGAAAGTTCCCCTAAAGGTCTATGAGATTAGAAAGCTTGAAGAGGAAGACAATGATGAGATTGAACTCTAGTTAATTTTTTAAACATACATTCCTCAAAACACCCATAGCCATTGGAGGTTTTTACCATGGTAAAGTTTATTTTTGTGACGGGTGGTGTTGTTAGTGGCCTTGGGAAAGGAATTACCAGCGCTTCTCTTGGCATGCTAATGAAGGCTCGCGGGTTCAGAACGACTAATATCAAAATTGACCCCTACCTCAACTACGACGCTGGAACCATGAACCCGTACCAGCACGGTGAAGTTTTCGTTTTAGACGATGGTGGTGAGGTTGATCTCGATTTGGGGAACTACGAGCGCTTTCTCAACACCAGCCTGAGCTTTGACCACAACATAACCACCGGCAAGGTTTACTCCGCTGTCATTGAGAAGGAAAGGAAAGGTGAATACCTCGGCGCGACCGTTCAGGTGATTCCACACATCACCAACGAGATAAAGGAGCGTATCAGGAGAATTGCGAGGGACTACGACGTCGTTATAGTCGAAATCGGTGGAACGGTTGGAGACATTGAGGGCATGCCCTTCCTCGAGGCAGCAAGACAGATGCAACTTGAAGAGGGCAGGGAGAACGTTGCCTTTGTCCACGTTACCTACGTCCCAAAGCTCCGCGTTGTGGGGGAACAGAAGACAAAGCCGACTCAACACAGTGTTAAGGAGCTCCGCTCCCTTGGAATCCAGCCGGATGCAATCGTTGCCCGCTCCGAAGAACCCCTTGAAGAGAGCGCAAGGAGAAAGATAAGCCTCTTCACCAACGTTCCCGAAGAGGCAGTAATCAGCGCCTACGACGTGGAAGACACCTACGAGGTTCCACTGATGCTCGAGAAAGGTGGACTTGCTAAATATCTCGTGAAGAGGCTCGGCCTTCCCGAAAGAAAACCAAATCTCGAAGAATGGCGCAGAATGGTCGAGAAGTACAAGAGCCTAGATAGGGAAGTTGAGATCGCAATAGTCGGCAAGTACGTCAAGTTAGCTGACTCCTACCTGAGTATTAAGGAGGCGCTAAAGCACTCGAGCGTTGCCAACGACGTCAAGGTCAAAATCAGATGGATCGAGGCGGAGGACGTTGAGAGGAAGGGCGTTGGCCTTCTGGAAGGGGTTGACGGCATAATCGTTCCCGGTGGCTTTGGAGCGAGGGGAAGTGAGGGTAAGATGATGGCGATACGCTACGCGAGGGAGAACGATATACCCTTCCTCGGTATCTGCTTCGGCTTCCAGTTGACTGTTGTGGAATTCGCAAGAAACGTCCTCGGCCTTAAGGGGGCGCATTCAACCGAGATAGACCCACAGACTCCTTATCCAGTCGTCGATTTGATGCCGGAGCAACGCGATCTGGACAGACTTGGCGGTACGATGAGGCTCGGAGCTTATCCTGTGTATATAAAGCCAAACACCCTGGCGAAGAAGCTCTACGGCAGGGAAATAGTCTACGAGAGACACAGGCATCGCTGGGAGGTTAACCCCGACTACATTGAGAAATTCGAGGGGGCCGGTCTTGTCTTCAGCGGAATAGCGGGTGATGATGAGAGGAGAATGGAAATTCTGGAGTTGCCCGGTCACAGCTACTTCATAGCGACCCAGTTCCATCCCGAGTTCAAGTCGAGGCCCATGAATCCGGCACCCGTCTTTAGAGGACTTGTCGAGGCAGCAAAGAAAAAGAGGTATCAATAGAGGGGCTCTTCTCCTTTTCTTATGAATCCCCTGAGCTCAAGGTAAAGGAAAGTCCCACCGGCCCAGAGGAATGCCACGAAGAACGCCTTGAATGGGGCTTCAAGAAGCATTATCACGAGGGGATTCGTCCCAGAGATACTCAGGGGCAGAACGAACGGGGTCATAAGAAGCGAGAGGGCAAAGCCAAAGAGTATTGCCAGGAGGCCGTAGCCGAAGGCACGGGGAAGGTGCCCGAAAGTGAGACCCATGGCCCCTATGGAGGCTCCAATGTTTCCTGTTTCCACGTATGCAGGAACGACAAAGGGATAGTAGGTAAGAACAACGGGTATGAGGGCAAAGAATATCGCAACTCCGAGAAGGAAAATCAGGGGACTCATTGTGAAAGCTCCAAAGAGGATTAGGACCAGGGGGATAATCATCAGTAAGATTGAAACCAAATAAGCCAGAATGTTCACGAGAATAACCCCGGGTATTCTTGACAACGCCTCGCCAAATAAAGAGTTTAGAGAATAGCTCTCGCCTAGAACGGAGAGCCAGTATGCCTTGACCGCGGTGTATTCAACGAAGGAAAGGACTATCACGAAGACCAGCAACCTAAGGAGGGAAACCTCAAGGGAATTGATGAAGTTCTCCTCAGATACAGTCCCGTAGTTCTCGAAGATGACGTTGCCGAACACCTGTGTCCCTGCAATGCCCGAGGGGTGGTTGGCCGGGAAAATTAGCTGAACAGCCGAAAAAACTAGGAGTGCCAAAAGTATAAGGAGGTATACACCCTTGTTCTCCGCGACCAAGGAGAAGGCCTTCGAAAAGGCATCGAGCGCACCCATCGACACCACCTTGATTAGTAATGAGGAAGGCCCTTAAAAGGATTCCCCTAAGAAAAGCTTATAAACGAACTGCCCAAAGTGGCGATGGGTTCATCAGGCTAATCGAGGTGAGATAAATGGCTATCTGGCAGGGAAGGTCACTTAAGAAACCCTCAGGTGGAAGGATTGTCCTCGCGAGGAAAAAGAGGAAGAGGGAGCTCGGAAGGGAGCCCGCAAACACCAAGGTCGCCGAGGAGAGGGAGAGGAGAAAGATAATCAGGACCTACGGCGGAAACAGAAAGGTTCGCCTTGTCGAGGCCCTCTACGCCAACGTCTTTGATGGGGGAAAGGGCAAGAAGGTCAAGATACTCAACGTCGTTGAGAACCCGGCTAACAGGCAGTACGCGAGGAGAAACATAATCACCAAGGGGGCCATAATAGAGACCGAGCTCGGAAAGGCAATCGTCACCAGCAGGCCCGGTCAGGACGGAGTTGTAAACGCCGTTCTCCTTAAGGAGGAGAACGCCTGATTTTTCATACCTTTTAAGCATTTTCCAGGACTCGCGTTATAAGGCACTATTGGGTTCTAAAACCAGACAAAGGGCAGGATAATGCGAAAAAAGCAGAGTCTAGCTACTCTCTAAACTTCGAGAGTTCCTTTTCCATGATTTTCTTCGCAAGCTCCTTGGCCTTGGGCTCGACTATCGCTATAACCCTCTTTTTCAGCTCTTCGAGGCCTTTTCCTGTTATGGCCGAGATTTTAACTGGTTCAAGGCCCTTTGCTTTGACGAACTCCTCGACCTTCTTGACTTTCTCTTCCTCCGCTACGTCCACCTTGTTGATTGCCACTATGAAAGGAAACTCCCCAAATTCTTCGAGTATCTCCTCAAAGAGGTGCATCTGCTCCTCAATTGGGAAACCGCAGTACTCGCTCGGGTCGAATATGTAAACGATGACATCGGCCAAGTGTTTCAGGGCCAGAATTGCCTGCTTTTCGACCTCGTTTCTCTCGCTTAGGGGCCTGTCAAGTAAACCCGGCGTGTCGATGACCTGGTAGCGGAGGTAGTGCTCCTCGAACTGGCCGACGTTTATGCCCTTCGTTGTGAAGGGGTAGCTGGCCACCTCCGGCTTCGCATTGGTTAATGCCCTTAGTAGCGTGCTCTTCCCAACGTTAGGGTGGCCCGCTATAACCACCGTTGGAAGCTCCAAATCAACGACCGGCAACTCTTTGAGGACGTTCCTCGCCTGGTTGAGGTATCTGAGGTCGTCGTCAATGTCATGGAGTATATCCGCAACTCGGCCGTAGAAGGCCCTTCTGAGCTTTGCTATCTCCTTTGGGTCCCTCTCAAACCTTATCTTCTCGACGTAGCGTTGCTCGAGGTTTCTGATGGTTTTTATGGCCCAGTTCACCCGGGCCAAAGAGCGGTGGAACTGGTCCCTGTCAACGAGAGTGTCCACCAGCTCCCTGTAGAACTCCGGGAGCGTTGAGACACCGGGCGTTCTGTCGAGTATCTTCCTCAGGTTATCCCTAACGACGTTTGAAACAGTTCTAACGCGTAGCTCTTCCCTCTGACGGGCCTTGGCAACCTTCCCTCCCGGTGGATTGTAGGCTGAAGCCGCCCTCTCAGCCCTTCGAAAGGCCTTGTCAATGAGCTCATCAGCGGTAAGAACCGTTGGCATCTTTTCGAAAGGATTCTTCATTCTCACCCCTCCCCCAATCTCGCGGAGAAAAGGTTGGGAAGGGGCTTTAAAAAGGTATTCAATCGAGGGAGCGGTATAATATAACTCCCACAAGCGAGGCCAGAGAGACCAAGAACAATAGAACAAGTGTCATTAGCCTTCCTACGTGGGACGAGTCCGTGAAACCCGCTATCACCAAGAGGAAAAACACCACGACTATAAGGAGACCAAGCTTTTCAAAGAAGCCTTCGTACCTATTAAGTTTGTCAACAATCGCACCAAGTCCCATATTTTCACCCTCCTTTGGTGTGTTCTAAGAACCCAATTGGTGCGAAAATATAAAAAAGTATCGCTAGAACTCGATGATCTTGCCCACGTGAATGGGCTCAACTCCCTCGCCGAGCCGACACCTAAGATAAGCAAAGGCCTCAAGACCCGTGCAGTGTCCTGCGTAGAGACTGGCCCTGACGTTCTTCACAATGTCTTCAAGGAGCTCTTTATGGGCCCCAATTAGATGGAGTCCACCTATGAGTGCCCCGACTAGCTTTCCGCCAACCTTCTCCGCGTGTCTGACTATGTTTACAACCCCGGAATGACCGCAACCGGTTATGACAGCAGTAGAATCGCCGAGGTCAATTATGAGTGCCATATCGTCTCTGACTGGGTCTTTCCTTCCGTCCGGGAAATAACCAACTGCCCTGTCCCAGGTTATTCTCTCTATCTCTCCAGAGCTGACGAAACCATCAGCGAACTCAAAGGGCTTCTCGCTGAGAACGAACTCGGCACCAAGTTCTTCGAGCTCTTCCCTCGTGAACGGAATCCCTATTTCCCTCCTCCTCGGCTTGAGTGCAATCCTGCGCTGGAATATTCCCGGATGGGCAATAACCTTCAGAGGCTTCGAGCGGACCTGAAGGAGGGCCTTCATTCCACCGGTGTGGTCGTAGTGGCCGTGGGTGATGAAGAGGTAGTCTATCAAGTCGGGCTCAACGCCAAGAGCCCTCATGTTGTTGAGGAGGACGTTCCCTTCGGTTCCGGTGTCAACTAGAACCCTTAGGCCCCTGTGCTCCACCAGGGCCGAGAAGCCGTGACCGCCGAGGAGGCCTTTTCTAAAGCCCGCGTGGTTTTCGTAGAGAACCGTGACCTTCATACGCACCACCGCGAAAAGTTTATGTTCCCTCCGTTTTAAATCCAGCTGTGGTAGAGATGAGCACTCCCGTTGAAGCACTACTCTCTGGGATTTTCTTCGCGCTGACGTCATGGTTACCCATGAACCCGGAAGGTAGGTGGGTTTCGTCACTCGTGAAGGATTACCCCTCGTTCCTGGTCCCTGCCTACCTTGGGGTAACCTTCGCGGTCATGTTCCATTATAGGGAAAGGTTTTCGACGCTCTCACTCAGAGCCATGAGGGGGATTTACGAGGCGGAGCTCAAATATCTCTTCTTTGCAACCCTGTTTACGGTTCTCATCGGATTTCCCCTTCTGAAGTGCTCCACCGGAATAACTGGAAAGGAGTCGGCAATCGTCAACATACTCATAGGAACGCTTATCGTTCTTCTGGCGTTGAACATGCCGAAGAGGAACCCCCTGAAGGAACTCGATAAAAAACTGCCCGAGCAACCGAGTATCTTAGATGCCCTCTCGGGGGGAGTTCTCCAGGGGTTTGCCCTCCTTGAAGGGGTCACAAGAACGGGCATAGTTACCCTCGGCCTCCTCTTGCCGGGTCACAGTGGCAGGAAGGCCCTTGAATGGGGCTTTTTAATCTCCCCTGCCTACTTCGTCCTTAGGCTCATTTGGCTTGGAAACTGGGAGTCCAGCGGTCCCTCATGGATTCCCTTCTTGGCCTTTCTCTCCGCGTTCCTAACAACTCTACTCCTGATTTCGCTCCTCGAAAAACTCGCTGAAAGGTGGGAAAAGCCGTTTTTGATTGCGTTCGGTTTGATTGCGATTGCCTACGCTCTGGGGGTGATGATGTGAAGGGAGTTATACTCGCCGCAGGGAAGGGGGAAAGGTTGAGGCCTTTAACCGACGACAGGCCTAAGGTAATCCTCAAGATGGCCAACAGGCCGATTATCGAGTACGTTCTCGAAAACCTGTACCCTTTCGTTGACGAGTTCGTTGTTGTCGTACGCTATCATAAGGAAAAGCTAATCGAAGCCCTTGGAGACGAGTTCGGTGGCAAGCCGATATCCTACGTCGAGCAGTTGCCCGGTGAGGGAACGGCCAAGGCCATAGAGAGCGCCAGGGAGAGCGTTGAGGAGGAGTTCATTGTTGTCAACGGGGACATATACTTTGAGGAAGAAGCCATAAGGGAGCTGGTGTCTGCATTCAGGAGGGAAAAAGCCGACGTTGCCATGGTCGTCAAGCACTTCGACGATTTAAGCCACTTTGGGAAGGTTGAGCTCGACGGCTTGAGGGTGGTTAGAGTTGCTGAGAAGCCCGGGAAGGTTCCCGGTTACGCCAACCTTGGAATCTACGCCTTCCGCTCAAGCGTCTTTGAGTTCATAGAGAGAACCGAGCTCAGCGAACGCGGAGAGTACGAGATAACCGACACGATAAACCTCATGATTGACTCCGGACTTAAGGTCGTTGCGGTTCCCTACGATGGCTACTGGAACGACATCGGAAGGCCCTGGAACCTTTTGGAACTCAACGAGTATCTCCTGAAGAACAAACTGAGGCACGAGATTAGGGGAACTGTCGAGGAGGGGGCAACGATAGTCCCGCCCGTTGAAATCGGAGAGGGAACTGTCGTGAGGAGCGGGGCTTATATAATCGGTCCCGTAAAGATTGGCAGGAACTCCAGAATAGGCCCGAACTGTTTTATAAGGCCCTACACGAGCATAGGGGACAACTGCCACATCGGCAACGCCGTTGAAATCAAGAACTCAATTATAATGGACAACTCAAATGCTCCCCACCTGAACTATGTGGGCGACTCAATAATAGGCGAGAACACAAACCTCGGAGCTGGGACGATAACCGCTAACCTGAGGCACGACAAGGGCAACGTCAAGGTTGAAATCAAGGGCAAGCTTGAGGACAGCGGCAGGCACAAGCTGGGGGCGATAATCGGCCACGACGTAAAGGTTGGTATCAACGTCAGCATCTATCCGGGCAGAAAGATTGGGAGCAACTCTTTTATAGGACCGGGTGTTATCGTTGACCGCAACGTCCCGCCCAACAGCCTTGTGGTGGTGAGGCAGGAGAAGTTGGTGATGGAAAAATGAGCATTCCAGGAAGTGCTTTTATCCCATATCTCAATTTCATTTCAAGATGGGTTCTTTTCATAGCGGTAACTTACAAGGCTTATGAAACCCGAGAAAAAGGCTGGCTTTTAATAAGCGCAGCTTCTTTAATAGACGCTCTAGATATTGAATCCTACATTCTCGACCCACTCGGAATTCACATAAACCCCCAAGCCTATGTTATAGCGGCAAAGATTCCCAACTTCTTCTTTGGTATTCTGATGATATGGGGAGCTTTTCACTTGAGGTATGGAGATACTGACTTTAAGCATACTGTTTACATTTCAATCTTGGCTATAGCCTCTTATATCTGGCTTTTCCTTCTAGCAACTGATGTTTTTAAGAGCCCTACCCAGGAATCACTGTTTCCATCACTAGTTTTGGGAAGTTCGCTTATATATTTTGGATGTGTCCTTAGAAAATACATCGTCTATCCCAAAATACCAGAGTCCCTGTTTCCTTGCGGTTTAATTTTTCTTGGAATACTAAACCTGACGTATCCAGTTACAAGGTTTATAGAGTGGTTTGCCCCAATTGGATTTTTCCTAGGAGGTATATTTAGACTAATGGCGGCAATAGGCGCTGTTAAGTTTGTATTTTACCCAGTAACTCCAGTAAAAGTTAACAAGGATAATCTACCTTCCCAGAAAGGAGCGTTTCTTTTCCCCTTCAGGGAGAGTGCCTTTAAGAAACTTGGCAAATTATGGAAAATCCCCGGAACAGTTGTTATAACAAGAGAAGATCTCAGAACCTTAAAAAGTTCTCTAAATCCAGAAACCCTTGTCTTCTGGATTACCCGTGCCAAAGAGGGCAAACTGGAGGAGAAGCCCCAGATTTACGCGATAAGTCCAACAAAAATGGAAATTCTAACTGACTTAATTGCACGAGCACTGACACAAGGTTACAAAATGGTTTATGTTGAAGCTTTTGAATATCTAATGCTCGAGAATGGTTTTGAGAACACTCTTAAATTCATATTGAACCTCAAAGATAGAGTCATTGCAGAAGGAGGAACACTGGTACTTGTTGTAAATCCCGACGTCCTTAATGAGAAACAATTAAGAATTATAGAGAGAGAATTTGAAAAGCTTAGCTAAGGCCGAGCTTCTCAAGGAAGCGCTTGGCGTAGCGCGTGTCCTTCTCAAGTTCTGCTTTCTGGAGGAGTTGTCTCTCTATTGCCCTCAGGGCGTCGTGAACTGCCTGTATCGCACCCCAGGTTTCGCCCGTCGCAACGAAGACGCCCCTGTCAGTCACAACTCTCATTCTGGCCTGATAGAGGTGGACTCCCCTGAACTTCTCGGGGAAGCGCCTTATGTGAAGGTATATTATGCCCTCCTGGCCGAGCAGATCCTCGTAGCCGTCAACGAAGCGCTTGATGTCCTCTATGATTCTCTCCCTGGTGAAGTCGCTGAGTATTGAGGCGTCACCGCCGAGCTGGAGGTAGAACCTCGCCTCTTTTTCGGTCATCTTTGAAATCGGTAGGAGCAGGTCCTTGACTGTTAGGATACCAACGACTTTGTTGTTCTCGTTAACGACGACGAGACCGTCTATGTCGTTGTCTCTCATAGTTGCAACGGCTTCCCTGACTTTGGCATCTGGGAGAACTGTTATAACACCCCTAATCATCACGTCCCTGAGGGGCATGCTAAATGGGGGTATCTTTTCTCCGGCGAGTTCTCCTGCCTTGGCCCTGAAGCGCGGTTTTATGAAGCGCAGAATAAGGTCGTGGAGCGTCACGAGGCCTTCCAACCTGCCTTCCTCATCAACTATGGGAATCCTTGAGATTGCATGGTCGCGCATAGTTGCCAGGGCTTTGGCGACTGTATCGTCAGGCCTGAGGGTTATAACGTCCTTGGTCATGAACTCCTCCACTTTCTTCTTTCCAAAATCCGTCTCGGCGACCCTCTCAAGAACGGCTATATCGTTTATAACACCGATGATTTCAGCTTTAGACTCCCCGACGGGGAGTGAGCGGAGGTCAACCTCAATCATAAGCTTGGCGGCCTTGCTGAGATCCTCATCGGGTTTCACAACGGGGGCTGGCTTGTAAACGTCCCTAACCTTCGCCTTGGTTGGGTCCCACTTGAGGTGGGAGCGTATGATTAAGTCCTGGGTGAGAACACCTTTGTACAGGTTTCCATCGAAGACGAGAATAAGGTCGGGGTCTTCCTTTTCGAAGATGCCAATTGCCTCAGAAAGGGGGGCATCTATGTCTATCTTCTGGAACCTGTCCGTCATTACCTCCTGCACCTGAATTCCGACCATTTCTGCCACCTCCTGCAATTTATATTTTGGTTTCCCAGGGATTTAAACCTTTGCAACCGGCGTTGTTTTAGTTAATTTAGGTTAATAAATTTTTCGCGGAAAGGTTTATAAAACAGCTCAGCAAATCCAAGACCGCGCCGGGGTAGCCTAGCCTGGGAAGGCGCGGGACTCGAGATCCCGTGGGCGTTTGCCCGCCAGGGTTCAAATCCCTGCCCCGGCGCCAACTGCCGAGCCCGCAAGGGTTCCCAAGTCCCTTTCCAATTCTTCAAAATTTTAGAAATACAAGACCCAAGACGTTGTTTCTGATTTTTGGGCCGGAATCAAAGAAAAAGAGCTCAGGTAGTTATGTATGCACCGTCTTTCTCGACGATAACCGTGTGCTCGAACTGAGCGACCATGCCACCCCTAACTTCACGCAGTATCGGGTAGCTGTATATTGCCCCCGCCTTGTCAAGCTGGGCCAAGGCCATCTTCAGCTGTCCCTCCGGCAAAAATCCCTGCAACCAGCGGTAGGCGAAGGGAAGCGTTTTGTACTCCCTCTTTATGTGCATCAAAAGCCTCCTGGCATGGAGCATTCTTACGGGCCTGTCGCGGACATACATGAAGATTAGAGCAGGTGGAACTTCTATTACTTGCCCCGCGCCGGTTGTGGCGAAGGGTTCTATTGCAAAAACGTCTCCCTCCTGGAGAACATATGTGTCCGCCTGCCTGTAAACGTTGGGTATGCTAACCCCAGCGTGGAGCCTGTAGCGCTCTACCTTGTGTCCGCTCAGGTTAACTATTGGGTTGAAACCCTTGCCCCGTATTGTCTCTTCAATGGCTTTCGCAACGTCCCTCACCATTACACCCGCCCTAACGGTTGCTATCGCGTTCTCAAGGGCTTCTCTGGCCGCTTCCATTAGCTCGTCTTCGTCCATTCCAACGCGGAAGGTTAAGGCGGTGTCCGCTATGTAACCATCAACGTGGACGCCGAGGTCGAGCTTTAGATAATCCCCCTCATGGAGAACGGTGTCGTCTCCCTTGTAGGGGGTGTAGTGGGCCGCAATCTCGTTGAGCGAGAGGTTGCAGGGAAAGGCTGGCTTTCCCCCGAGTTCAACGATTCTCTTCTCAACGAACTCCGCTATGTCGTAGAGCCTTGCACCAGGTTTTATGAGGTCCTTAACTTCCTCTTTGATTTTCTTCGCTATCTCGCCTGCCTTGATCAGGGCTTCTCTCTCGTCCACCTTTACCACCGACCCAACTGCCCTTAGGTTCCCCTTAAACTTTACGAAAAACCTTTTATTCTGGCCATCATTATGCGAAACGGTGAGCCGATGCTAGAATTCAGAAGAAGCATTAACGTCTCGGCAGACCTGTTCGTGGTAAGGAACCTCATAGGTTCGATACTCCAGGGAGTCGGACTCGCCTATCTGTTTCCGGTTCTTTTGGTGTGGTTCTACCCGAATCAAGCGGAATATGTCCCGTATTTTGCCATCCCCGGAATGGCCTGTATTCTCCTTGGGGCATGGCTCAGCAGACACTCCAGTAAGGTTGAGGACGTGAACCTGAGGCAGGCAATGATTGCCGCCGCCTTCACTTGGCTCTTCGCTTCCTTCGTGAGCGTCGTTCCTTTCATGAATATAGCCCACATGAGCTTCGTCGATTCCTATTTCGAGAGCATGAGTGCATGGACGGGAACGGGACTAACAATGATGAGCCACCTCTCCAGTTATCCCAAGATACTCCTCTTCTGGCGTGCCTGGATGCAATGGCTCGGCGGAATCGGAATAGTCCTCGTTGCCCTGTCTATTCTGATAAGGCCGGGTGTTGCCGCGGCGAGGCTCTACAAAGCCGAAGCGAGGAGCGAGAGAATTCTTCCAAACCTCATCAACACGTCAAAGGTGATATTTGAAATCTACCTAGTCCTTACCCTCGTTGGTACTTACCTCTACTACATAAACGGCATGAACGTCTTTGATGCACTGACCCACGCCATGACCGGACTTGGGACGGGTGGTATGAGCACCCACGATCAGAGCATCGGCTTCTTCCACAGTCCTGCAATAAACGCCGTTACGATTTTCCTCATGATTATGGGTGCCGTTAATTTCACTGTTCACTACAGGATCTTTAAGAGCAAGTCCCTGAAACCGTTCTTTGACGACATCCAGGTTCGCTACATGTTCATCTTTCTAATCCCGGCCATAGCCATAATAGCCTACAGCCTCTACCAGGTGGGGGATTCAGTCGGACAGGCCCTCCAGGGAGCGGTGTTCCATGCCGTTTCAGCGATAAGCTGTACGGGTTTCCAGATAACGAGCCTCTCCAACTACCCGGAGGTTGCAAAGTTTATCCTGGCGATTCTTATGGTCATCGGTGGCGGAGCGGGAAGTACCGCGGGAGGAATAAAGCTCATCCGCGTTACTCTGATGTACGAGAGCCTGAAGTGGACGATAGAGAGTGCAATCCTCCCGAGGGGGGCGGTTATAAAGAGAAAGGTCGGCAACTACGTCTTTACCGAGGAAGATATTCAAGAAGTGATGAGCTTCACAATGACGTATCTGGCATTCCTCCTCATAGGAACAATTTACACGATGCTCAGGGTCAAAACAAGCCTTGCTAATGCACTGTTCGAGGTCGCATCTGCTCAGGGCAACGTCGGACTTAGCGTTGGCATAACATCACCTTCGATGCCCCTCGACCTTAAGATTCTCTACATACTCCTCATGTGGATTGGAAGGCTCGAGATATTCTCAACGCTGGTCTTCATCATAAGCGTCCTCCTTCTGTTCCCAAGGGTGGGCAGGAAATGATTGAGGTCAGGGACGTCACCTTCCACTACCCCCGCTCCACCAGACCGGCCCTCGAGGGTGTTAGCCTTACTATTGGAGACGGGGAATTCATTGGAATCCTGGGGCCGAGCGGGAGCGGAAAGTCAACGCTGGCTTTAACCCTCAACGGCATAATTCCAAACTCCATAAGGGGAACGTTTTTAGGAGAAGTAATTATCAGGAACCCGAAAACTGGAAAGGCCTTCAAAACGACCGAAACACCCGTTCCAAAGCTGTCAACACTCGTTGGCCTCGTCCTCCAGAACCCGGAGAGCCAGCTCTTCAACATGACGGTTGAGGATGAGGTGGCCTTTGCCCTCGAAAACCTCGGCCTTCCGAGAGAGGAGATAGCCGAGAGGGTCGAGTGGGCCCTGAAGGTTACCGGTCTTAAGGGACTGGAAGACGAGTTTCCGCCGAACCTGAGCGGAGGGGAAAAGCAGAGGCTCGCGATAGCGTCGGTAGTAGCGATGAAGCCGAGTCATCTGGTTCTTGACGAGCCAACGTCCCAGCTCGACCCGAGGGGCAAGAGAGAGGTTCTCGATGTCATAAAGAGACTCAACCGGGAGGGGACAACGGTTATCATGGTGGAGCACGACTCAAGGTTCCTCTTCAGAAACGCCGACAGGCTCGTGGTGTTGAGCAGTGGAAGAATTGTCCTCCATGGGGAACCAAGAAAGGTCGCAGAGAGGGTAGAGGAACTTGTTGAAATCGGTGTTAAGATTCCGTACTCCCTTCTCCTTTCGAGGGCCCTTGGCTTTCCTCCGGCCCTTTCTCCCGAGGAGTTTCCCTCGCCAGCAACTCGGAGAGGCTGAGGGACTCACCGAGGATTTCGTGCCTCAGGTCGTAGAGCTTTAGCATGAGCTCGAACCTTGCACCGGGATCCTCTATCCTCTCGGCAATCTTTATGGCCCATTCAACGAACTGGAGTGCCTTCTCGCGGTTTCTGGTCTTCTCGAACTCCGCAAGGTGGAAGAGCGCGACGGCCCGGTGGAAGTTGCTGGTTATGTGGCCTATCACCGCCAAAGCCTTCTCCTCCTCGCCCCTCTCGTAGAGAACCTCAGCCAAGTAAACTAGAACAACGTCGAGCTTCTCCCTGTCCTTCACGAACTTCATGGCGTAGCCGGCCTTTGGAAGGAGGTCCGCGTTTATGAGGTTCATTATTATGTCCCTCAGTATGTCGGGGTGCTCAAGGGCGAGGTTTATCGAGGCCTTAAGAGTAAAATCCCCCTCCAGCTCGGCACCGACGATGTAAAAGGCTAGGGCAAGTTCTCCTAGGAGGAGGGCCCTGTAACGCTCGTTCTTTATGCCGTTGATGTAGGGAACGAGCCCCTTGAGGAGTGGAACGAAGCGCATCTCGGGATTTTCTCCTGATTCCTTCATGTGGAGAATTTTCCTGAGAATCAGTCTAATAGCCATAACAACGTTTTGCTCCTTTTCCAGCTCCTCTAGGAGTGCTATTGCTCCCGGAATGTCATCAACGAGCAGTCTGTCCTCTATCTCGGTAAGCACTTCGGTGTCCGGTCTTTTCCCCTTGATTGCCCCGAAGAGCTCGTCGAGCTTCCCCATTCAGTCACCCTTCTCCAGGAGTAGCTCAAGGTATGAACGCCTCTCGAAGCGCGTAACTCCAAGCTCAAGCAGGATTTCCCTCAGCTTCTCCACGAGCTCGGGAACCTTGCTTTTATCGTCCGTGATGGCCTCAATCTCGACGAACTTTCCAAGGCCCTCGACCTCATCGAGGGTAAGGGTTATGCCCTTCTCGACGTAGTATTTCTCCCGAACTTTCTCAACTGTCAGAACCTCCCTGAATCCAAGGGACTCCAGAATCCTCGCGTGGGCATCTGGGTCTTCAATCGGGACTTCAATCTCTTCTCTGGTCTTGGACCTGGGGTCAATTTTTGGCCCTTTGTAGGTCAGGAAAGCCTCAAAGTGGCCGTTGAAGCGCCTCACACGAATCCTCAGGGCCTCATCGGTTTTGGAAAAGTCCCTGCACGGATGCTGGTAGTAGGTGTCCTCGTGATACTCCTTCCTTATGAGCTTGAAGTTTTTTCTGACTTTCTCAAAGACTTCATCGTTACCGTATCCCTTAACTTCAACCTCAATCATTCCAACACCCCCAGCTTTCTGAGATTCTCCACGAGTTTCCTTTCACATACGGGACAGTAGAGGGACCCCTTGACGTCGGTATCTACCAGGGAGTTCGAGAAGTGCATGACACATTTAGGATTGGGGCAGTGGGAGAGGCCAAAGACGTGGCCAAGCTCGTGCATAACCTCTTTAATCGCCCTCTCGAGGAGCAAGTTCTCATCGGGTTCCAGCCCATAAAACTCGTTCCTGAGCCTGCGAACCGAAACGACGGCGCTCTTCAGGGAGGGGTTGGCGAGGCCGAAGATAAAGTTCAGACCTTCTTCATAGAGGTCGAGGTCGGTGATTCCCACAACGGCGATCGCTTTGAGTCTATTGGCAAGGGATGAAAGCGTGGGCAGAAAGACCCGTCCGAGATACTGGTTCCTGCCGGGGTTGAAGGCTACCGAGAAGGGTCCGACCGGAACTTCACCTGCAAACCTGACACTAATCCCAAAGCGGGAGTAGTAATCCCTTACGAATTGGACAATACCATCAATAAGCCACCTCTCAAGGGGGCCAATCGAAACGACCGCTATCATCTGGTCACCAAATAAAAGAGGGAAGAGAAGCCAATAAACCTTTCCATCACGGGGTCAGGTCCATTGGCCTGAGCTCCTCAAGGAGGTGCTTGGCGAGCTTTATCGTGAGGTCGATGTCCCTTAAATCGGCCGTCTCGACCTGGCTGTGCATGTAGCGTATCGGTATGCTCAGCACGGCGGTGGCAACGCCCTCCCTGTTAATCTGCATTATGTTCGCATCCGTCCCGGTCGGCCTCGGGCTGGCCTCTACTTGGAGCGGAATGTCATACTTCTTTGCAACCTCGTCGGCGAAGGCCCTCAGCTTGGGGTTGATGTTTGGGCCAACGGCGTCCATAACGGGCCCGCCGCCGAGCTTGGGAACGATTTTACCCTTGTCGCCCACCTGCTTGGCAAAGGTGACGTCCATGGCTATGCCTATCTCGGGGTCTATCGCGTAGGAAGCGACGCGAGCACCTCTAAGGCCTACCTCCTCCTGGACGCTGGCAACGAAGTAGATGTCCGCCTCGTGGTTTTCAAGGACCTTGGCAGTCTCAATCATTGCGTAGAGGCAAACCCGGTCATCGAGGTAGGGGGTGGCTATTCTGTTCTCGCTGAGCTGGGTGAAGGCCGGGGCGAACTCACCGACGGTTCCGACGCGGAAGCCGAGCTCCTCAGCTTCCTCCCCGCTGTCAGCGCCCACATCTACGACGATGGTGTCCCAGTCCGCTGCCTTCTTCCTGTCCTCTGGTTTCTGAAGGTGGGGCGGAATGTGGCCGACAACTCCAAAGCGCTCGCCCTTCTCGGTGAAGAAGCGAATCCTCTGGGCAACCAGCGTTCTCGGGTCAACGCCTCCAACCGGGACTATGTGGAGGTAGCCCTCCTTGTCTATGTGGTTCACCATAACGCCTATCTTGTCCATATGAGCTGCAATCATGACCTTCGGTCCAGAACCCTTCTTGTGGGCTATAACGTTTCCGAGCTTGTCGACCTTAATTTCATCAACATGATCCTTCAGTTCCTCAATCACGACGTCCCTAATCCCAAGGAATTCAAATCCAGAAACGCCCGGAGCCTCAACGATTTTCTTGAGCAGTTCGAGGTCTACCATGGCCCTCGCCTCCTTTAGATTTTCGTCTTAATGTGTTCGGCCGGCTTAATAAGGTTTGCTAAAGAAAAGTTAAAGAGCAGTCACCCGAGGAGTGCCTGAAGGTAAGCTTCCTCACCTGGCTCGAGGTCGAGCTCCCAGATTAGTTTCCCGTTCTCAACCTTGGCATTGCCCTTCGTGGCTCTGACTTCAACGGCCTTCACCGGCCTCTCAATGCGGTACTTCTCAAGGGGGCGGAGTCTTGGGGCTTTGACCTTGAGGAAGTAATAGCGGTCGAGCGTTTCCTCCTGAATTATGGGATGGGCGAAGGCCAGATAAGATGTTCCCGCAAGGACAATGCCCGATAGGATCAAAATCAGCCCGAGGTGGCTTGAACTTTTTGGTGTAATCTCCGATGTACTGGGAGGAAGCGGGATAGTCGCGTTGGATGGGGTCTGCGTTGGGCTTGGACTCGATGTCGTGGTCGGAGATGGCTTTGGGACACTCACAACGACCTCCCCGGGAAGGTAGCGGTCGCTTTCAGCTTTGATGACGATGCTCCCGTATCCTGTTCTTTTCAAACTTATCACAGCAACTCCCGAGGAGTTGGTTACCTCGTAATCCGTGCCCAGCGGACCGGACGCAACAACCGTGACGTTTGGGGCCGGAAGCCCGGAGGAATCGATGACCCGGACTACAACCGTCCCGTTGGAGACCGTTGGGGTTAGAATCAGTTTCTTGACGTCAACAAAGGTCGTCACGATTTTTCCGTCAAGGTTCAGTGTTACCCTGTAAACTCCCGGTTTCGTAACTAGGTAGGAGACCTGGCCACTTGGGTCCGTTTCAAATGTGGCGTTATTAATTGAGACCTCTATACCGGGAACCCCGCCCGTCGAGTTGAAAACCCTGACGTAGATGGCACCGTCCCTGAAGTAGACGTCATAGGAGAGCTTCCGCTGATAGACTTCGAAGGTCTTTGTAACTCTCTTGGATTTGCCACCGAGGTTTGCCCAGAGCTCAACCGTGTAGTTGCCGATATCCGGGCGCTTGAGGACGATGCTCTTCTCCCAGACTTCCCCGGGGTTGAGGTAAGTGGAGTTCTCGTAGCTTTTGAGTATGACACCTCCCCTCATGACCCTGTAACCTATGGAACCGAGGAGAATCCCGTTGGACTTTGAAACAACCTTAAAGGTGATGGCAACATCGTGTCCGTAGATATACCTTTTTCCGACCTCAATGGATAGCGAGTAGTCCGAGAGAACGCCAACGGATACGACAAACCTATCGCTTGAATAAACGTTTCCCGCCTTCGCAACGAGCGTGAGGTTGTACTTCCCAGGGGGGACGTTGAGAACCCTTAGCGTGATTGTATCATTCAAACTCTCCCCCGGTTCAATTGGAGTCCGTATTACCTTGACACTGTACTGGAAACCCTGCGCGGGGCCGGTAACGTAGACTGTAACGTTGCTTATCGTCTCGTTGCCGAGGTTTGTCACCGAAAAGGGAACAACAACAGTGCTCCCGGGCAGGGCTGGAATCTCCTTGTTGAGAACCGTAACGCTCAGAAGGGGGGCTTCCTGGGGCGAAACCTGTGGGGCAGTGAGAAGGGCAACGATTAATATGATGGCAAAAATTTTAGCCCTCATCAAAAATCACCTCTCCGAGGGTTCTCTGCTTTCCGAGGAGGGAATCCAGCGTTTGGAACTCCTCGTTCAAATCGAGCCGGTAACTTTTCCCGCTCGACTTTAGGTTCCTAGGCAAATAGAACCTCCAGCCAATGTTTATGAACTTGACGGCGAGGATTGGCCTCCCCCCAAAGCGTTCCGCAAAGGAAACGAGCCTTTCAACGTCCTCTTTGGGGAGATAAAGCCTCTCCGAGCGGGTGCTCTTGACCTCTATGCAGAGGTAATCCCTTCCGTTGCCGGCAACGAGGTCAACCCGGTGACTGCCGGCGGAACGAACGACGGCAAAACCGGCCTTCTCAAGCATCTTTATGAGCTCTCTTTCGGCACTGGCACCTCGCCTGTATCTCATAGCCCTTTCCCCGCTAAATTTTCCCGGTTATCTTTATAAGTTCTCCCCGAGACTATAACCCGGTGGTGGAAATGGCCGTTTATGAGTTCAACGGAAAGAAACCTAAAATTCATCCGACTGCTTTTGTCGATGAGAGTGCATCCGTAATCGGCGACGTCGTTCTCGAAGAGAAAACCAGTGTCTGGCCCTCCGCGGTTCTAAGGGGCGACATTGAACAGATTTACGTCGGCTGTTGCTCCAACGTTCAGGACAACGTGAGCATACACACCTCCCACAACCAGCCGACCATAATAGGCAAATACGTCACCATAGGCCACAACGCGGTTGTTCACGGCGCGGAGATAAGCGACTACGTCATCATAGGCATGGGAGCGGTAATCCTCGACGGTGCGAAGATTGGCAAGCACGTGGTCATAGGCGCTGGAGCCCTCGTCCCGCCGGGCAAGGAGATTCCCGACTACAGCCTCGTTCTCAGTGTTCCGGGCAAGGTTGTTAGACAGCTAAGCGAGGAGGAAATCGAGTGGACCAAGAAGAACGCGGAAATCTACATGGAGCTCGCCGAGAAGCACCTCAAATCAAGGAAGCGGATTGAGTGAGGGCCATGATTTACAGGCTTCTCTCCCACGTCCCCCACATTATTTTCAAGCCCGCCTACGATCTGTACGAGAAGTACCTCTTTGAAAAGGTTAAATCAGGGAACATTCCCAAGCACGTTGCCATAATAATGGACGGCAACAGGAGATGGGCAAGGAAACTCGAAAAGCCCCCATGGTATGGCCACTTCTTTGGTTCCAAAAAGCTTGAGGAAATCCTCGAATGGTGTCGCGAGCTTGGAATAAGGACGCTCACTGTTTATGCATTCTCCACCGAGAACTTCAAGAGAACACCAGAAGAGGTAAACGCCCTCATGAACCTATTTGAGGAGAAGTTCAAGGAGCTCGTTAAGGACGAAAGGATTCACAGATACGGCATCAGGGTGAACGTCCTTGGGAGAAAGGAACTCCTTCCCGAAAACGTCAGGAAAGCGGCAGAGGAAGCCGAGCGCGCAACGAGGAAGTACTCCAACTATACCCTCAACATAGCGTTGGCCTACGGGGGGAGGAGTGAGATTGCCGATGCCGTCAAGGAGATAGTCGAGGACGTTCTGGCCGGAAAGCTGAAGCCGGATGAGATAGACGAGGAACTCATAAAGCGCTACCTCTATTACCCCAACATGCCCGACCCGGACATAGTGATAAGAACCGGCGGTGAGGTTAGGATAAGCAACTTCCTTCTCTACCAGATTGCCTACAGCGAACTCTTCTTCGTTGATGTATACTTCCCGGAGTTCAGGAAGATTGACTTCCTTCGAATCATACGCGAGTTCCAGAAGAGGCAGAGGCGCTTTGGACGGTAGTTTTTAAGCTTTTCCGCTAAAGCTTATTAACACCCGCGAGAACCTTCTCAGGTGGTGAGCATGTACAGTGAGCTGAGTCCCGGCGTTAAGAAGGTCTACACTCAGGTTCGCTACCTCGACGACTACCACTGGGAAATCGAGGGGAATACGATAATTGGAACCCACAAGAAGAGCAACGTAAAAGTTATCATAGACGTCGCCAAGAACAAAGAGGATGCAGACTCTCTCGCTGGAAAGGACGTCAATGGAATCCACATCGTGGCGATTCCCGACAAGGGCGTCTTTTATGTCAAGAACGGAAGCTTTGTCCTTACCTACCGCTACCTCAAAGCCACCCTCGCGGATATAAACGACCACATAGTTTGGGCCGGCTTCAAGGTCGTTGAAAGCGATGGGAAACTCGTTCAGGAGGACATCTACGAGTACCTAGGCGGTGCGCTGATAAACCACATAAAGGCCAACCTTTTAGCTGGTCAGGACTACATCTTCTGGCAGTTTTACAGGTGCGAGGAATGCGGGAAGTACGTTGACATTGAGAACCTCGAGAACCACCTTAAGGGGCACGGTATAAAACTCCACGAGAAGAGCGAGGAGCACTACGAGGTCTTTGAGCTCAACTTCAGGGACGGCAAGGTTTACGACAAGTTCGGCAAGGAAGTCAAGCTCGACAAGTTCAGCGAAGAGGCGAAGGAGTTCCTGAACGAGGTGTTCTCGGGTGCTCCATCAGGGGGGTGATTGATGGAAACCCTCCTCGAGGTTTTTCCTCCCTCGAAAATGAAGGGGTCAACCGTTTCCGTAATTTTTGACACCTATTCGTCAGCCTGGCAGATTTTATTTCTCTTTCTGAGAAAAGCCATTGAAGAGGGCTACTTTACGGTTATTTCAAACTACAGCGTTCCCCTCAAAAGCCTCCTCCACAGGTGCAGTAGTGTAGGTCTAAACGCGGAGGAAGCACTCCAAAGTTCCAGGCTTGCCATAATAGACGTCTTCGGCTCCAGGTATTCGCCCCTCAGACTCGATATGAAGAACGTCTTCTACCTCGACAAGGTTGAACCAGAGACCATAAACCCGAAGATAGACATGATCTACTGCGGGCCTCTCAAGGAGAGGTTGACTTCAGAGAACGCCATCAGAATGATTTACACCCTTGACGGGGCCTCCCTGATGCTCGGGGAAGAACAGACCATAAAGCTCCTCAACCAGACGATAGCCCAGAAGAGCATCCGCTTTCCTGAATCAATTCTTCTCCTGCCACTCAACGCAGACATGGTCTCCAAGAGGTTCGTGGCATGGGTTTCAAACATAAGCGACTACGTTCTACTGGCAAAGTCGGAGATAAGGGATAACAACGTCAAAGAGCTCCTCTACTTCCTGAAAGCACCATACGCGGACTTCGAACCGATGATATACTCCCTTAAAGTAAGCAGGGGAAGGGAAAAGATAGTGTTGAAAAAGATATCAACCCCTGAACTTTGGCCTCCTGCTGAGGAGGAGCGGTAGGGGCCTCGGCTTGTAGGGGAAGCCCTCGGTCTTCCTCTTTATCTCCCTGATGAGGTCTTCGAGTTGCATCTCAACCTGCTTGCCGTCCTCCCTTCTTCTCACCGTTACCGTGTTCTGCTCCTTCTCGTTCTTGCCGACGACGACTATGTAGGGAATCCACTCCTTCTCAGCTTTCCTTATCTTCTTGTTGAGTCTATCGCCGGTATCGTCAACGTCAACCCTTATCTTAGCTCCTTCAAGCTTTCCTGCAACGTAGAGGGCGTAGTCCATGACTTCATCGCTGACCGGTATAACCCTGGCCTGTATCGGGCTGAGCCAGAGCGGGAAGCTCGGCTTTATTCCCTTCGCCTGCAGTTTCGCCTGCTTCTCGAGGATAGCGTACATGACGCGCTCAATCGCTCCGCTCGGAGAGCAGTGGAGTATCAACGGATAGCGCTCCTTGCCTTCCTCGTCGTAGTAGGTTATTCCAAACCTTTCAGCGTTCTCCACGTCTATCTGCACCGTGCTCAAAGCGGCCGCTTTGTCGAGGTTGTCAACGAAGTTGAACTCGAACTTGAGTATGAAGTAGAAGAACCTCTGGTCCCACATCTCTATCAGGACGGGCTTGCCTATTATCTTCGCCAGCTCGACTATGAAGTCCCTGTTTTCCTCCCAGAAGTCCCTCGTAAAGCGTATGGCCACCTCGTAGTCCTCTGGCGTAAGGCCAACGCCCTTAAGAACCTCCATGCTAAGCTTGTACTGCTTCTTGAACTCGTCCATCGCCTGCTTTAAATCGCGAGCAACGGTGTGCATGTCCGGCATCGTGAAGGCCCTGAGCCTTCTCAGGCCTGAAAGCTCACCGCTCTTCTCTCTCCTAAAGGAGTATCTAGTTAGCTCGTACATCCTCAGCGGAAGGTTGCGGTAGCTTATGATTGCGTCCTTCTTGATGAGGAACTGACCGAAGCAGGCCGCGAAGCGGAGGAAGAACTTCTTGTCACCGCTCTTCACGATATACTGTCTCGCAGGGAACCTGTTAAGGTACTTCTCAAGGGCAGGGTGCTCGAAGTCATACATGATTGGCGTTTCCACTTCCATGGCACCGTATTCAACGACCTTCTCGGTGACGTACTGCTCGAGGAGACCCTTTATGAGCCTGCCCTTTGGATAGTAGCGGAGGTTTCCTCCGTCGCTTCCCGGTTCGTAGTCAACGAGCTCGTGCTCAAGCATGAGCTTAACGTGCGGTGGTTCTCTGTCGGCTATCCTGTTCTTGGCTATTTCATAGTTGACGAACTTCCTGAGGTTCTCGTGACCAGTGAAGTCGAACTTATCCACCTCGATGAGCTCGCCCTCTGGGGTTAGGATATACCAGTAGCTTACAAGCTCCTTCTCCTCCTTTTCAAGGGCTATGTTGCGCTCCTCTTTCGAAACGCCTTCCTCCGGAACTATCGTCCTGCTGAGCTCGGCCAGCGGGTGGCCCTTACAGCTGAGCTTGAAGGCCTTGTAGTAGCCAAACGGGGCGCGCTTGACTTCATAGCCTTTCTCGCGAAGCTTTTCCTCGATTTTCTTGAGCACCTCAAGGGCAACGTCCGGCTTCGCCAGTTCGCTACTCAGGTGGGCGAAGGGGTAAACGAAGACCCTCTCGGCCTTGACCTGTTTTGCGACCTCTTCGATTTCCTTCACTGCCTTCTCGACGACCTCGTCTGGGTTTGACTCATCAACCTTCTCGACGCTTATGAAGACCGCCAGAACCTCATCGAGCCTGCCCTTCTTCTGTTCCTCGCTTATCGGCTCGGGGTTCTTGAGGGCTTTGTCTCTGACCTCGTACTCAAGGTAGTCCGCGTGTATCAGAAGCATTCTCATTCCTACCACCACCTCTCCATCGCTTCGAATTACTAAAACTTTTTCCTTCCGCCTATAAACGTTGGGGAACGCTTAAAAAGACGGGGTAGGAAAATCTTCGGAGGTGAGGGAATGGAGGATAAGAAGGTTAAGAACGGCGACCTCGTACTTCCGGGAGATTATCTCGGCGTCATAGAGGAGTTCATGCCCGGTGAAGGTGTCAGAGAAGAGAACGGCGAACTTTACGCAACGAGGGCTGGTAAAGTCAGAATCAACCAGGAGAAAATGGAGATAAGCGTCGAACCCGTAACAGACACTCCCCCTCTCCCAAAGGTCGGCGATGTGGTTCTCGCCAGGGTCATAGAGGTCAAGCCTCAAGCTGTAATAGTCCAGCTCCTCCAGATAGAGGGTCGCGAAAACGACAGGGAAATAGCGACCTCAAAGCTCGCCGGAATTCACATTTCCCAGATAAAGGAGGGCTTTGTCGAGGACATAACCAAGGAGTTCAAGATTGGCGACATCGTGAGGGCAAAGGTCATAGCCAACGAAAAGAGCCCGATACAGCTTACAACAAGGGATAAAGATCTTGGCGTCGTTTACGCCCTCTGCTCCCGCTGTAGGACTCCCCTCATAAGGCGTGGGGACAAGCTGATCTGCCCGCGCTGTGGAAACGTCGAGACAAGAAAGCTCTCGCCTTATTACAGAAAGGTAAAGGTGTCTCTATGAGGGCCAAGAAGGTAATAACGATTCACGTAAAGGACGACGTTGAAAAGGAGGAGTTCATGAAGGAGCTCCAGAGACTCCGCCTGCCGGCTTTCATCTACGTCCACGGGAAGCTAAACTCGCTTAAAATCAACGTTCAGGGTACAAAGGACGACATCAGGGAGGCAATAAGGAAGATAAGGGAAATCCACAACCGCGTAAGGGCCAAGCTCTATCCGGACAAGCGCGGTTTATACCACTACACGATTGATGACCTCCTCCGCGAGGCCAGAACGAGCGTTTCAACCCCCATAATAATCAAAGCCCTCGAACTCCTCGGCGAAAAGGTCGAACTCAGCGAAGATGAGCTCGTAACATCCCTCCCCTGGAGCGAGGCCGTTGAAGTCGTTGAAAAGCTTGGAGATGCTCTTTCGGAGATAGCGCTCCAGACGACGAGGCAGATTAGGGAAGTAGTAGTTCCGGTCAGCGTTGCCTTTAACCTCCCTCCCGAGGAAGTCATGGAGAAGCTCGTCGAGCTGGGCCTCGCCGAGTGGAAGGAGGATAAGTTTAAATACGAGCTCATTAAGAACAAGGAGCAGGCCCTAGAGGAGCTGTTAAAAGCCCTAAAAGGTGATGCTGATGAGGATTGAAGTAATAAAGCGCGAGGAAAACCTGCTGGAGTTTTACCTCGAAGGGGAGGACCACACATTCGCCAACCTGCTCAACGAAGTCCTCCACGAGAACAAGCACGTTAAGTTCGCAGGTTACACAATCGAGCACCCGATTCTCATGGCCAGAAAGCCGAGGTTTAAAGTCGTAACCGATGGGAAGGTTACCCCGGAGAAAGCCCTGGAGGAGGCCGCCCAGAAGATATTCGACAGGGCCAGGGTTCTTCTTGATGCGTGGAAGAAGGCCCTCGAAGGGTGAAACCCTTGGCCTCTTTTTCTTACTCCAAAGATTTTACCGACAAGGGCCTGGCCAAGTTTGGCGATTCCCTCCTTAACTTCGTGTTTTCCCTGGCCCTGAGCGAGTATCTGGGCAAGCCTACCGGGGAGAGGGTTCCAAACTCATCGCTTGCCCTCGCCATTGAAATGGCAGGCCTACGAAAGCTAGCCCCCCCGAGGAGCGACAAGCACGCGAGGGGTGATGTGGCTGAAGCTATTCTAGCTTACGCCTGGCTTGAGGGCGTTATAACGATTGAGGAGGCCGTTCAAATCATCAGGGAAAACCTCACAGAAGATGTAACCCACTTCACACGGAAAAAGGAGGCAATAGGGAAGGCCCTGGCCGTTCTTTACAGGGAGATAGGGAAGAGAATGGGAGTTTAAGTTATCCTCGGCGGTCTCATCATCTCAGGAAGGTCACGCCAGAGCCAGAGAACGGTTATTGTGTAGTGGAAAAACAGAAAAGGAATCAACCAGCTCTGAAGGCCGAAGCGCTCAATCAGACCAAAGGGAACAACAATAGGATAGGGGATTTTGAGGAGATAGAACAGTTCCCTCGTTTTCTCACCGAGGAGGATTCCCTTCCTTGAGAGCACGATGAGGAGTCCATGGAACAGTAAATAACTCCCAATGAGCAAAAACAGCTGGATATTCTTAACCGAAAGGATAATGGCAAGATAGTGGAAGATCAACTCCCCGATTAAAAGCAACGTAATGAGTATCTCCAGAGCTATCTTCGGACTAAATCCAGCCTCGGTGTAGGGTTGCTCATAATAGTAATCGGGCTTTGTTCTCAGTTTTGGGAGTTTCCCAATATATTCGTCCGAAAACATTAAGGATATCAAGTAGGTAAAGAGCTCCCAGTAAAAGATAAGGGGCACCATATAATCGTATTCAATCCCGGTAGCCCCAAACAGGAAAGTTTCGGAGAATATTAAAACCCCCAACGACCAGTGGAAAGGGAAGGAGTTTGACTTAATCTTTTCCACAATGACTCCAATGCTGACGGAGAGCGAGCCGTACAGAAAGATGAGCACTACCAACGATGCCATGATTTCACCCCGAAAACAAGTGAAAGAACAATATAAATACTTTTCGAAATTAGAATATAAACAAGCTGAGAAAAGGTAAAATTCAGAGGCTCGTTAGCAGTTCTATGAGTCCCTGCTTGCTCGGTATCTTCGCGAACTTGTCCGGGTCTTTGACTTTCAGTAGGAGTGGGACGTCGCCAAATAGTCTGAGCACCTTTCCAAAAGGTATGCTTCCCTCTCCAGGAAGGAGGTGGAGGTCGCCGACACCGTAAGCCAGAGCATCTTCGGGCTCGACCTGCGGGAAGAGCTTTCCAAAGTTGTCGTGTATCATGAGAATCACAGTCTTGTCAGTGCCGAGTTTAACGTCTTCAAGCAGTTTCTCCTCGTTGCCCTGAGCGCTGAGGAAAGCATGAGCAACGTCGAGGGCGAACCCCACGTTTTCTCTGTTTACACTATCAACCACATAAAGCGTGTCCTTAACGCTGAAGGTGTTTTCGAGGGCTATCTTTATGCCGAATGGAGCTACCATGTCCGCCAACTGTTGTATGGCCTCTATCTCAAGGTCGAGCCTTCCTGTCCTTCCGCTCTGCATTATTATAATCTTGGCTCCGAGCTTTATCGCAACGTCGGCTACAGCTTTGGCGACTCTAAAGTGTCTTGAGTAATAGATGTGATCACGAAGGTTAACTGAAACAGGCATTCTGACGGTGTAATCTATACCAACTCCCTTGAGAGTTGTTTCAATAGGCCTAAGCTTTCTCTCAACGACGAACCCGTTTTTTATCAGCCCCAACGCATGGGGAAATATTGACACAAAATCGTAGTCCTTGATTTTTACGTCTGCAAGCACTGAAGCAAGGGTTTTGTCCTTAGTAACGAAGTGGGGATATATCGTTACTCCTATCTCCATGGTATCACCTTGTGGAAAGTTGGCTTCCCGCTATAAAAAGCTTAGGTGAGAGTAGGTTTAAAAGTCAACCGCGTTATGGTCTTTAAGGTGGGACAATGAAAGAGAACATCTGGAAGTACATATCAGCGGTCTTGATCCTTCTGCTTGCCCTATCAGTTGTGGCAATAGCACTCCTCTATCAATCAGCGTCCCCAATAGCTGTTTCACCTAACATGACCACACCTGCCGTCGTTGAGACCCCAGTAAACCTCACCTGCAATGGAACGTCAAGCTACCAGATAAACCAGCTCAAAGAGGAAGTCGCTTATCTGCGTTCCCTCATTAACAAAACTGGCGGAAAAACAATAGCGGTCGTCCCCATTTTTGGGATAGTAGATGATTACACAGCCCTAGAAGTAATACCCCTGCTCAGGAGGATATCTACAAATAGCTCCATTGGGGGCGTTCTTCTCTGGATTGAGAGCCCGGGGGGAGAAGTTGGGCCGGTGATGGAAATATACTCCGCCGTTAAAAAACTTTCACTCGTAAAGCCCGTGGTGGCTTACTCCGGTGGCATAATGGCCTCTGGGGGCTATTACATAGCCAACGGTGCCGACAAAATCGTGGCAAGTCCCCTCGCTGAGGTGGGGAGCATTGGGGTAATATACGTCCACTATGACCTGGAGGAGAACTACCAGAGGAACGGAATTAAAGTGGAGGTCTTCAAAACCGGCCCCTACAAGGACATGGGAGCGGAGTGGAGGGACTTAACCCCAGAGGAGAAGAAGATAATAACCAACATGGTGAACACCTACTTCCAGGCGTTCCTCCAAGCTGTGAGCGAGGGCAGGAACATGAGCGTCTCCCAGGTTAAGAAGTTCGCCAGTGGAAGAACGTGGTTCGCCGAGAACGTTACCGGGACGCTAGTGGACGAAACCGGGGGTATTGATACCGCCATTTCAGTTCTCGAAAGGTTAATGAACGTTACGAGTGCAAAAGTAGTTATATACAAGAACCTTGAAACTCCAAGCGACTTTGAGGTAGCGGGGAGCAAGGCACTCTACCTTGACCCGAGCTATATTACTCCCTACCTCAGGGGGTGAGAGAATGCTCTGCGAGGAGAAGCTCGAGGTGTTTGAGAACGGTTTCGATGACGGGAAGTTCAAACTCAGGATTGAATTCTACGGAAAGGACGCCAGAAGGCTTCTCCTCGCTGTGATAAGGGAACTCTACCTTCCAGAATACGGGGAGGACTATGTTTACCCCTTCGAGTGCGCCAAAGACTTCTGGGGCATTTACCTTGACCCATCTGAGATCATTGCAGAGGAGCCCTCCTTCAGCCCGATAAAGTTCGTCAACAAAAGCGTCCTTAACAGGCTGGAGAAGGTGCTCGATGAAATAGCTCCAGAGGAAATTAAAGACAGAATCGACCTTGAAAAGGCCGAGATAGTGAAGCTCAAGAAAACCCTGCTCGCGCTCGGGAAGGACTTTATCCTCGACGAAAGGGGTTACCTCATAGTCTTCAACAAGCCAAGTGCAAGGGAACTAATCTTAAAATACTTGGGGATGCTGAATGGAGCTTGAAACTGCCGTCTGGGTCGGTGTTTCACTGGCAATACTATATTTGACCTGGCAGACGGTTAGTCCCGTTCTTTCTCCCCTGATAGTGGCGGTTACCCTTACGTATATACTCTATCCACTCCACGAAAGGCTTAGCTCAAAAATCGGCAACCGCTGGTCAGCCCTTCTCATTACGGGAATACTTACGGTTCTTTCCTTCCTTTTCATACTCGGCTTTGCACTCTGGATAAACGACGTTAAGTATTCCCTCGCGGGGTATGTCAACACATTCTTCAAGTGGCTTCTCGGCTTAAACTTACCCGCCGAAGCATATGACTTCCTCCAGAGGCTCTCCCGGGCCATAACGGACCGTTTCGATGCCTACGTTCTGGGATACACGTACTCACTTCCAAAGCTCTCCCTTCAGGTAATCGTCATGGTGTTCTCATTTTACGGCGTCCTTGTAAACGCAAAGGCCATAAAAACGGAAGTGTACTCGCTCCTACCCCCTTCAAACCGAGAACTTGCCGTTAAGTTAATCAACCGGGCCGGGGAAACCCTCCATCAGGTTCTCCGTGGATGGCTTCTGGTCAGCGTTGGAAAAGGCATTGCCATGGCCGTCGCCTTCTCGCTCTTTGGAGTGTCTAACGTCGGAGGTTCAATAGCGGCGGGCATACTTACGGCAATCCTTGAGCTTCTTCCCGTTGTTGGGGGCTGGATGGTCTGGCTCGGGGCATCGTTTTACCTGTTTACATCGGGAATGATTGGGCATGCGATAGCCATCTCGCTTTACGGGTTTACTCTCGTCTCGCCCCTGCCTGATATCTTCCTCTCAAAGAGACTCGGCAGAAGGCAGTGGGGCGTAAACGCACTGGTGAGCCTCGTTGGAATATTTGGAGGTTACATTGCCTTTGGCTTCGTTGGAATAATAATTGGACCCGTATCCCTGTCGCTCCTCATAACCCTTATAGAAGAGTGGAAGAAGGCAAAGAACACTAAGGAGCAAATCGCTTCATAAAACCGGCGACCTTAACTGCATCGAGGGTTTCCCCGACGTCATGGGTTCTCACTATATTGGCCCCTTTCAGAACCGCTATTGCAGTCGCTGAGAGACTTCCAGCCAATCTCTCGGAGGGGTCCTTTCTGCCAGTTATTGCCCCTATGAAGGATTTACGGGAAACGCCGACTAAAATTGGCCTTCCGAGAGATTTTAAAAGGTTGAGGTTCGCTATCACCCTTGAGTCCCACTCATACCACGGGGGGTAATCCGGTCTGAGAAAACCTATCGCAGGGTCCACTGCTATGTCTTCAACACCGTGCTCACTGGCTATAACGAGGCTCTCCTGAAGGAATTCAATCACCGTCCTTACGGGGTCGAGGAAGTCCTTAACCTCACCGTGGGCGCAAAGAACGACCGGAGCGCTGTATTCGGAGGCGACCTTTGGCATCTCCGGGTCGCCCTTGAAACCGGTAACGTCGTTGATTATATCCGCTCCGGCCTTCAGAGCTTCCTCGGCGACCCTTGCGCTCGTCGTGTCTATGCTCACCGGAACGTCCACCGCGTCCTTAATGATTTTAACTGCCCAGATGGCTCTCTTTATCTCCTCCTCCAGTGGAATCTGCGTCTCAAGGTAAGGGGCCGTGGACTTGGCACCCACGTCTATGAAACTCGCTCCCTCTTCAACCATCTTGACTGCCGTTTCGGCTAGGGCCTTTTCGTCGTTCCTCACGCTCCCCTTGTAAAAGCTCTCGGGGGAGACGTTTATGACGCCCATTATCCTCGGTTCGTTGAGCTCAACTCCCGCAAACTTCATGAGCATCCCCGAATAGATTTAGGAGTTGGGATAAAAAGACTTCGAGGTGGTGACCTTGATAATCAGAACACCAAAGAGGCTTCATCTCGGCCTCATAGACCCAACAGGGAGCCTTGGGAGGCGTTTCGGAAGCCTCGGCGTTGCCCTCGAAGGAGGTTATGAGGTTAAGGTACTTCCCTCGGAGAAGCTTGAGGTTAAGGCCGAAGGAGAGGACAGGGAAACGGTGGAGAGAACCGTGGAAACTATGAATTCAGCGTTTGAAACCGGAACCGGCTATTTCATTGAGGTCAGGAAAGCAATTCCAAGGCACGTTGGCCTCGGCTCGACAACGCAGTTGAGCCTGGCCGTTGGCACGGGCATAGCGAAACTGAACGGGATTAACATCTCCATCGAGAGACTCGCGAAAACACTAGGGAGGGGAAAGAACAGCGGGGCAGGAATTTACGCCTTCGCCTACGGAGGGTTCGTTCTGGACGGAGGAGTCGCGAATGGAGTTCCACCGCTCGTGATAAGGGAGGACTTCCCCGATGAGTGGGCGTTCCTTCTGGTCACGCCGGAAGTTAAGCGCGGTCTCGACGAGGAAGAGGAAAAGCCGATAATGGAAAGGGCTTTCGGTAGCGTTGAAGTCGCAAGGGAGATAAGTCACCGTATTCTGCTTGGACTGCTTCCGGCCTTGAAGGAGAGGAATATCAGGGGGTTCGGTAAACACCTCTCGGCTATCCAGAGACTCGTTGGGAGACACTTCTCGGAGTTCCAGGGGGGAGAGTTCAGGGAAGACGTTAAGCTAATCCTTGACTGGCTGGAAAAGAAGACATACGGAGCCGGACAGAGTAGCTGGGGCCCGACGGTTTATGGTCTCGTTCTGAAATCGGAGTATCAGTTGCTTTCAGCAGAGATAATCGATTACTTGAGGGAGCATGGCTTAAAAGCGAAGGTTGAACTCGGAAGGCCGAGGAACAGGGGAGCGGAGATAATAAGGGAGAACGCCTTCCTGGAAAGGCTCATAAGGAGTGTTGCTCAATGACCCTCGACCGCTTTATTCGGGTGAAATACAGAGAGAATACGGAAAAGGTTGAGAGGCTTGTCGAAATCCTGAAGGAGCTCGGCCTTGATTGCGCCCAGACCATCGAGGAGAGAGTAGATTTACAGTTCGACGCGCTGAAGAACCTGCATGAGAACCTAAAGAACGATGAGCTCTTTATTAAACTCGTCATCGCCAATTCTCTCGTCAGTTATCAGCTCACCGGTAAAGGGGAGGACTGGTGGTGGGAATTTTCCAGACACTTCTCAGATAATCCGCCGGTAGAAAGCATTGCGAAGGCCTACGCTGGTTTTCTGCCTTCGTCGAAGACGAACCGAAGACTCGTGAGTGGGAAAATCAGAAGGATAGAAAAGGTTGAGCCGTTCCTAAATTCCCTTTCCCTTGATGATTTGAGGAACTACTATTTCAACGGCATGGAGAGGCTTAGGGACGAACTGGCAAAAGCCCTGAATTCAAAGAGGAGCGCGAAAACCATAGTCTTTGCCGTGAAGATGTTCGGCTATGCAGGGAGGATAGCCTTCGGTGAATTCGTGCCCTACCCGATGAGCATCGAGATTCCCGATGACGTCAGGATAAACGCTTACACCAAACGGTTCACGAACGAACCCCCGGTAAGCTTCTGGAACAGAATAGCGGAAATTACTGGAATTCCTCCGCTACACATAGATTCTATACTGTGGCCGGTCCTTGGTGGGAAGGAGGAAGTCATTGAAAGATTGAAGAAATACTGTCCCAAAGCCAACCTCGTTCTCGAACTTAGAGGACTCTAATCCTATTCCTACTTTAATGACAAAATTTTTATACTTCTTGCCTTAGTTTGCAGGGGTGAATACGATGCTCTGGGGATTTAAGCTTGAGTTCATGAAAGGAATCAGAACAAAGAAGCTGTGGGCTGTAATGGTGATAATAATCGCCCTGTACATTCCCGACTTCTATTACATGAAGCGGGTGGGAGTCACAAACGAACTCCAAGCAATAGCCGAGATAATAAACTTCTCAAGCAAAACTGCCCTCTTTTTCCTTGGAATCCTTGCGATAATCTTTGGGGCAGGGGCAATAAACAAAGAAATTGAGGATGGAACAATTCGTATAGCCCTCAGCAAGAGCGTGACGAGACTGGGCTATATCGTTGGCAAGTATCTAGGCCACATTGTTGTCTTTGGTTTGGCTCTTCTCATTACAAGCTTTGTAACCCTGGCTGGCCTTCAGTGGGTTGGTGTTTCCGTTTCAAAGATAACCTCAGACGTCTTTCTGCTCAATCTGTTGCTCCTTCTGGTTATGCTGGAGTTCTTGGCGATTGGATACATAATCTCGACCTTCATCAGGTCATCGGGAACGTCCCTTGGCGTCGCATTGGGTGTGTTTTTCCTGCTTTACATATTCATCCCATCGTTTGTGGCGTACAGGATGTCCACAAACATCCCAAGCAACTTAACCGTAACGGAATACAACAACTACAAGGCAGAATACTACACCAAATATCTCTTTTATTCCCCTAACGCCCAGTTCATAGTAATACTTGATGCCGTCAACAACTACAAAAAGGTCACCAAAACTATCGAAATCAATGGAGGGACTCACAAGTTTCCACAGTACATCCCTGAATACGCAGGAATCAAGAATGCCATAAAGAAGAGAAGCATAAATGTTCTGTTGCTGGTTGTAATGACCCTCGTCTACCTCGGCATCGCGACCTGGCGCTTCCTTCGTATGGATTTGAGGTGATGGTGATGATTGTGGTTGAGAATCTTGTCAAGACTTACAAGGATGTCAGGGCCTTAGACGGGCTCAACCTCAAAGTCCCGAGGGGAGTGGTTTACGGCTTCCTCGGGCCGAATGGCGCTGGCAAGAGCACGACAATCCTAAGCTTACTCGGCCTGGTCTTTCCCCAAAAGGGAAGGATAGAACTCCTCGGCGAGGAAGTCTTCAGGAACGGAAAGTTCGATGAGAAAAAGCTCGTCGAGGCTAAAGCCAGAATCGGTTACATGCCGGAGCACGCTACCCTCTGGGAATTCTTAACTCCAGTCCAAACCCTCGACATTATCGCTGACGCCTTCAGAATTCCAAAGGCCGAGAAGGAAAGGAGGATTAACGAGCTTCTCGACATGGTTGGACTCAAGGACGTTAGGAACAAGAAGGTTGGCAAGTTCTCTAAAGGAATGCGCCAGAGGCTTCTCCTCGCTCAGGCGTTAATCAACGACCCGGAGCTTTTAATCCTCGACGAGCCCATGACGGGCCTCGACCCAAAGGGCATCGCCGAGTTCAAGGAGGTCATTAGAGAGCAGAGAAAGGCTGGAAAAACCGTCTTCTTCTCGAGTCATATTCTGGCCCACGTTGAGGAGGTCTGTGATACGGTGGGTGTTATTGTTAAGGGCAGGCTAATCCTTGAGGACAGCATTGAGAACATAAAGCGTGAATTCCTGAGGAAGGCCGGTTACACGATTATCATTGAGACCAATAAGCCGGTTGACTGGAGTTCCGCTAAGTGGAGCGTGACTCCCCTCGGTGGGAACAAGTATCGCGTCGTTGCCCCGGATGACATAAGGGAAGAGTTGCACGACTTCGTGGCTTCTCAAGGGGCAAAAATCCTGACGATGCAGGTGAAGGAGCCAAGCTTGGAAGAGATATTCCTAAAACTCGTAGAGTAGCTCATTTTATTTTCAAACTTCTCAATTTTGTTCAGTAAACTTTTTAGGTTTGAACTTAAAATCCGAATGGGTGTTGAACTGAATGCTACTTCCAATGCACATATTTGTGGCTTATCTCATAGGGCTTTGGAGGAACTGGAACCGAAAACTCCTCGGGTTATTTGTAATAGCGAATTCTGCCCCTGACTACAGCTTTATCCAGATGTTGCTCATGGAGGGTGACTTCACCCGAACCTTCTTCAACCACGGCTTTGTCTCCTTCTTTTACATGATACCGTTTGGTTTCCTCGGGATAATCGGAAACGGACTCCACCTTATCGCCGATGTTTTCACCGGGGGAATACCCTTCCTGCCTAACGGCATCTGGTACGGGTTTCCGAGGGTTGGGTGGCACTTCTGGGGGAAGTTCATACTCGTCCCATGGGAGGTTCCAATAGCGGTTGCTGGAGTTTATGCTGTCTACAAACTCGGGTGGGAGAAAGTGGCGTATTCGCTATTGGCGTTCCTTCTGGGGTATGGAGTCTTTATAGCGCTAAGCCCTGTGTACCTAATAAACCCCTACCTCTCAACGGCCCTGAGTTTCATAGTCCTCTGGTATCTCTACGATAGAATTGAGGTGATTGACGTTCTTGAAGCGAAAATTTTGGGAGTGAGAAAAGCTAAAGCCTAGCTTTCTCAAACTCCTCCTTTCTATCGAGAGGTTTCGTCGCGTCAATTCCCCACTTGGCGGTTAAGCTCCTCGTTGCTGAGGGGTCTAGAGAGCTCCCCCTGGCGTTTGGAATCACCACGAGGTCTTTATCGGCCTGGAAGCGCGTGGCTATCGCCCACTCGACTTCCCTGTCGTCGTAGATGTCTATGTCCTCATCAACCACAACCACGTGCTTCAGGCTTGGATGCCCTGCAAATGCCGCCAAGATTGCGTTCTTGCCGTCACCGTCGTGCTGTTTTGTTATTGAAACGACGGCGTGAAGCCACATCGCTCCGCCTTCTGTTAGGCGAACGCCGTGAACCTTTGGAACGACGCGCTTGACGCTCGCATAAATCTGTGGCTCCTTTGGAAGGCCCATCAGCATGAAGTGTTCGTAGCCTCCGGGAAGAAGGGCATGAAAGACCGGCTTGTCAACGTGATACATTCTCTCGAAAACAACGAGGGGTTGCTTCCTCACATGGTCGTAGGTACCCGTTATGTCCACGAAGGGGCCTTCATCAACGAGCTCAGGGGTTATCTTGGCCTCAAAGACGAACTCGCTCTCGACGGGAACCGGAATTCCTCCAAGTTCCACCACATCTATAGGTTTGCCGAAGGAAATCTCGCTAATCTTGCTTGCTATTTCAAGCTCGCTTATTCCATAGGCCGTACTCGTCGCTCCAGCTAAGAGGAGGTGAACGGGGTTGCCAACGACTATTCTAACCTCGAGTTCCTCGCCTCTCTTGGCTTTCTCCTTCCACATCGCGTAGAGGTGCCGCGGGACGAGCCTGATAGCGACGGTCGTCTCATCCCGGACCATCATTCTGTGGAACGACATATTGACGAAACCGTTCTCGTCTTTAGCTATGACCATCGCCGAGGTGAAGTAGGGCCCCCCGTCTTTCGGATAGTACTTTGGAATCGGGAGCTCAAGGAGGGAAAAGTCCCGCGTGGAGTTCTTCATGAAGGGAGCATTCTCGGTCTTTCTGTAAGGGGAGGGATTTTCCATCGCTTCCGCCATTAAATGAATAAGCTCCTCCTTCTTCGTTCTGAGGAAGCTTGCTATTCTCTCCCTCGTGCTCCATATATTGCCGGCAACCCTCCAGCCGTCCACGTCCGTGAAGAGAACGGGTCTGTCCCTGTATCTGGTAAGGTAGCGGGTAATTTCAAGTTCCTTGTTCACGGGTTTATCTATGACAATCAGGTCGTCGAAGGTTTGAAGAATCTCCGTCAGCATGGTATCACCTTAGGCTTTTGTTCCAAAAGGTCTATAAAGCCTTTTTCCAGACCTGCTTTGATTGGCCATGCCTATGGTTGTCCTCAGGATTCCCGAGGGCTCTGCACTGGTGAAAATTGAGAAGGCAGAACCCAGCGTCTACTTTAAAATCTACGATTTGCTCAGCTACAAAAAGGACTACGGCAAATGGGAGAAACCTGAAAGCCTCTACGACCCCTACGAAAAGACCTTTCCGGTGGGATTGTTACCTAGAGTCAAAAAGTTCCTCAACAGTAAGGGCTACCGGGTACGGGTGAAGGATGAAAGGCAAGTTCGCGGTGTTAAGCTAAACTCAAGCTGGAACGAGAACTACGAACTCAGACGGTATCAGAGAAGAGCGGTGAAAAAGGCCCTCAAAGAAAAAATGGGTGTTCTTGCCCTCCCGGTGGGGAGCGGAAAGACCGTTGTTGGGCTGAGGATTATTCACGAACTCGACCTCTCTGCACTCATAGTGGTGCACACAAAGGAGTTACTCTACCAGTGGGCGGAAAAGGTTGAGGAACTGCTCGGTGTTAAGGCTGGAATTGTTGGTGACAACAAGTGGAACGAGGAAAACGTAACCGTCGCGATGATACAGACGCTCCTGTCGAGGGGCGTTGATAAGCTTAAGAACGACTACGCCGTGGTCATGTTCGACGAGTGCCACAGGACTTCTGCAGCTGAGAAGTTCTACCAGCTGGGAATTTCCCTCCCGCAGGTCTACCGCTTCGGCCTCTCGGCAACACCGTGGAGAAGGGTTAGAGGGGAAGAAATAAAGATTGAGGCCGTCGTTGGCCCGGTAATCTACGAGGTAAAGGCCGAAGACCTCATCAGGGAGGGCTTCCTCGCAAAACCCCGCTTTGAGGTGATAACCTACGAGTCGAGCATGCCGTCCTTCAGCGAGCGCTACAAGGAACTCTATGAGGATGTTGTCATGAACAACGACGAGAGGAACAGGGCGATAGTCCTGAAGGCAAAGGAGCTCGTTAGAAAGGGCCACCGCGTCCTCATAGACGTGAAGCGCATCGAACACGGTAGAATCTTGAAGGAGATGCTCGAAAAGGAGGGGATTCGGGCGGAGTTCCTGAGTTCAAAGAGCCCCAACAGGTGGGAAATCCTGGAGGCCTTCAAGAACGGCGAAATTCCGGTTCTAATTTCTACTCTTCTCAAGGAGGGTGTGGACATACCTGAGATTTCTGCAATAATCCTAGCAGGCGGTGGGAAGAGTGACATAATGACGATACAGACCATAGGCAGGGCTCTGAGGCCGAAGAAGGGCATGAGAGCCGTTATAGTTGACGTTGCAGACGACGACCCGCTCCTCTACACGCACTTTATAGAGAGGCAGAAGGCTTTGAAGCAGTACTACGGCAAATACTACGACAGGGAATCAAAGCTCAACGAGGCAGTCTCCAAAAAGCGCCGCTCTGGTTAAAGCCCTCGAGTAGCGTTCAAAGAGGTCTCTTTTGGCCTTGGCAAGGCCTCTGTCATCGGTTTTAAACTTAATCCCGGGATACTCTATGTGCCACAGCACGAGGTTCTCGGGAGGGGCGGGAGGGACTTTCTTCCTGTACTTTCCGGATAGCATCTCACGGATTTCCTCAGGTTCGAGGAGTCCAAGCCCGCAGAATCGGAGCGCATTGACGATTCTCCTGACCATCTCCCAGAGGAAGCTTTTACCGGTAACCTCTATGACGTAGTAACCGTTCCGGGGAAGAACCCGAAGCGAGCTCACCTCTCTAACGGGGTCCCTCCCCGGTTCGAGCCTCGCGAAGGCCGAGAAGTCATGGGTTCCCTCGAATAGTCTGGCGCACTCAAGAACCCTCTCAAGGTCAAAGCCCTCGTTCACAAGGTAGTAGCGGTAGGTCTTTGACCTCGCCCAGAACCGGGGATGGAACTCCTCGGGGACTTCGGAAACACCGAGAACCCATACATCCCGTAGGTGATGGTTTAAAAC
>NZ_JALVAO010000051.1 GCF_027011145.1 Thermococcus sp.
CCGAAAAAGGAGTGGGGATGGTACGAGAGGCACGGGAGGGGCTGAGGTGAGAACCTTCATAATAAAGGCAAACAAGGCCAGAACCGCTCCAGACTTCAAGCTTAGCGATTTGCCCGGCACGAGCGGGAGGATAGACGTCCTCTGCAGGTTCCTCAACTCGGCTTTTCTTCTCTCCCACGGCTTCAGAAAGAACGTGCGCGTCTGGCTTCTCCTCTACGGCCCGCCGAATCCGCCAAAGGCGATACGCTTCGAGGGTCCCGAGCTCAAGGTCCGCCTGAACCCAGATGAGAGGAGCACGGCAAAGCTCATAATGAGGGCCCTCAAAGTTGGCGAGAACCTGCGGGAACCGGGTAAAGAGCTTGAAGTTTATCCGGGCTTGTATGTGAGCAATCGGACTTTTGAGGACGTTGTCCGGCTAACGCTCAAAAACTCGGCCCTCTACTACCTCCACGAGGAGGGAAAACCGATAGAGAGGGTTTCCTTCAAAGGCAACGTTGCCTTCGTCCTCGGTGACCATGAGGGGCTCAGTAGAGAGGACGAGGCTTTTCTGGAGGGAATCGCGGAAAAGGTAAGCGTTGGAAAAAGGAGCTATTTGGCCTCGCACGTCGTTGCGTACGTCAATATCTTCCTTGACTCCCTCAGCTCTCCTCCCTGAGCTTCAGCGAGGTGTGCTCCTGCTTGAGCTCCTCTATTTTCTCAATTAGCTCGTCGCTGAGCTTTTTAATGTTCAGGGCGACCTCTTCGAGGGCTTTAATCTTCTCCTCAAGTTCCCTCTCACGCTCTTCAACTTCCTCCATGGCCTTTGCGAGTTTTTCCTCCTCGCTCTTCTTGTAGACCTCAATCTTCAGGGTATCGTAGTCCCAAACTATTGTGCCGTCTTTAACCTCGAACTCCACGGTAATCCTCACGACGTCTTCCTTGGAGACCCCGAGTCTCTGGAACTCCTCGAAAATCCTCTGGTTGAGCTCTCCTGAGGCCCGTATAATCTCCTTCGGCTCGACCATCTTCCTTGCCAGAGCAAAGAGAACGCGCCTGACCTTGTGGGCGTAACCGCTCGCCCGGACGTAACCTGTGCTCAGCTTCATTGCCACCACCAAAAGTTTATTCAACTTCTGTGCATAAATGCTTATTGGTGGTGCGCGGTGAACATTCTTATTTTTGGGCCCCCGGGAAGCGGGAAGTCAACGCACTCCCACAGGATTGTCGAGCGCTACGGTCTGACGTATATCTCCTCTGGAGACCTGATAAGGAGGGAGATAGAGAGAAAAACGCCGATTGGAAAGGAGATGGAGGCTTACCTGAGCAGAGGTGAGCTGATTCCAGACACGATAGTCAATACATTGATAATATCAAAACTGAGGCGCCAGAGGGAGAACTTCATCCTTGACGGCTACCCGAGGACTCCGGAGCAGGTTCTGGCTTTGGAGAGCTATCTCTACGACCACGGGATAAGGCTCGACCTCGCTATGGAGATTTTTATAGACCTTGAGACGAGCATTGAGCGGATAAGTGGTAGGAGAATCTGTCCGAACTGTGGAGCTGTGTATCACGTCAAGTACAACCCGCCTAAAGAGTCCGGAATCTGCGACGTCTGTGGCTCGAAGTTGATTCAGAGGGAAGATGACCGACCGGAAGTTGTCGAGAGGAGGTACAGGATTTACACGAAGAACATGGAGCCGATAATAAAGTTCTACCGCAACAAGGGGTTGTATGTAAAAATTGATGGAGATGGGGGTGTAGAAGAAGTGTGGAAAAGGATTCAACCACTCCTCGACTATATCAGGGCAAGGGAGTCTTTCCCAGTGCCTCCATAATCATTTGAATGTCTTCCCTCTCGGCTAGTTCCTCTGCTTCTTGTCTCATGTCTTTCATTCTTCTCATAACTATCGCCAAGGCCCTGTCTCGAGGATCGAGTATCTTGACGTTAACGTGTGGAGGATAATTCTTGAGAAGAACTTTCATATATGCTCGAGTTTTTTCGATAATCATCTCTTTTAAGCTATCTTTTTCGTACTGAGTTAACTCTTTTACTATCTTCAAGACAACATCAACTCGTTTATTCTTTTTGCTAATTGAAACAATTAGTGCTGAGACTGGAATTTCTAGCTCCTTGAGTCTGATGATAAGGCCCTTTCCTATTCGTTCTGCTATGGGTTTTAATTCTTCTGGAGCATCAACAACCAAGGAATACTGGGGTGTTGTTTTCTTTTTCTTTTCTTTTTCTGTGATAGAAACATTATTAATTGCAAATTTTACATTGTAAAGCTTTCCAAATGTTGATGTTGCTTCAGTACACAATTTTTCAGCAATGCCTTCGACAACCGTTTTAATAGATCCTACGGGTATTCCTTCATCTTCTTCTACAATCATAGTGAAGTCCAAGAAAATTGTTGAACCTTGAGGGATAACCCTAACCCCCATCTCTAGTACTTTTATTCCAAAGGGCTCCAAGGCCTCTCTTAGTTTATCTGCAAACAGTTTATCTATGATTGGATAGTATCCGGGAGGATCAACTATGAGCAATTATATACACGCTCCAGCATATTCTCCAAAAGACTTTAATGTTTTTCTCTCTTATAAATTTCTGGTGTTTATAATGAAGGTAAAATTCTACGCTACATTCCGGGAACTCATTGGAAAAAAGGAGATTGAAGTTCACGGTGTGAAAACAGTTAGAGAACTCATAGACTACTTGGCGAAGCATTACTCACCTCAGATTAAGAGGGAGCTCCTTGAAAGCCCACGTATTGGTCCGAACAAACCAATAGATGGAATGATTCTAGTGAACGGCCATAATATTCTTCATCTAAAAGGTCTTGACACCGAGCTCAAGGAAGAGGATGAAGTTCACATATTCCCGCCAGCCGGGGGTGGCTGAAGGGCAGTTCTCTTTCATCATTGCAGAAAAGAGGAAATTGACGACTTAAAAGGAGAAACATAAAGACGGGAGGGCTCAGCTTCCCTCCCACAGGACGTAGGTTTTCTTGGCAATAAATATTGGTTCGATTCTCTTTTTGACTATCACGACTTTGTCACCGTACTTCTTCTTGAGCTCATTGATGTAATTGTCAATGAAGTCTGCGGGAACGCTGGCCTTTCCTGTAATTACGTTATCTCCTTTCTTAACGCTTGATATCGTTTTTACAGGGATGTAGCCGACGATGTCCATACGGGGTTCGAGATAGAAGTCTGGTTTGTATATATCTGTACCGTTTGGAGCAACGTAGTAATAAACGACTCCCCTGAGGGTGAACTCAACGTTGCTGTAATCCTTATCGAAAGCCTCTGTGAGCTTTATGGTTCCGCTCTGGCCGGGAGCAATGACCCAGCTTGGGTTCGCCAGCTTTCCGTTAACGTAAACCGGACCGTTGGTGACCCCGACCGGACCGTCCTGGATGAGAAGGAAGCGGTACTTAGTGGCGTTTGGAACATAGAGGTGAACCTCTACTGGAGTCTCGTTGAGGTGGTTGATGTAAACGTTTTTCGCTACTACCTCTTTCTCGATAAGCTTGGTTCCGTTGTAGGCCTCAAAAATAATAGTGCCGTTCTTAACGTCCCTTCCAAAGGCAGAAATCCACAGCCTGAGTGTCTGGTTTCCAAGCGGGAGCTTTCCTCCTGCCATCGTGCTGTAGAAGGGTTTCCACGTTCCATTCTGGAGGAAGTCCATTCTGTATATCGCGAAGGGTTTAAACTCGTAAACTCTGACGCTCGGGTCATAAATTCCCTGCTTCTTTAGGTAGCCATTGTAGGCAGTGTAAACCAGCTTGAAGTTGGCGAAGAGCTTCTGGGCGTCCCACTCATTAATTGAGTAAGGAAGGTGGAGTGCCAATCTGACGTAGTCACTGAAGGCTATCTTGTCATATGCAAGTATTCCCACCGGATAAACCTGGTTATTGGAAGTCCTGTAGGGGACGATGTAAAGCACATATGGAGAAGCAGTTCCGTTTGTCTTGTAAAATCTCCCGTTGACTAAGTCCACCGTCATTTTTGGGCGAAGGTATTGGTTCTCTCCTACCTTTACATAGATGCTCTTTGTTTTGTTGTCAAAGACTATATACTGGTATGGGATGTAGCTGAACATTGGGACGTGGGTGTAATCGTAGTGGTTTATTGCCCCACCGAGATACGCTATCGCTCCAAACTTACCGAAGTCGCTCTGACCGTCAAATGGGTCAAGGAATGTGATTACATACTTGTTCTCCCAGGCCTCGAGGTCTACCTCCGCCTTGGTGTCAAAGCCTGAGAAGAACCTCGCCACAATGTAACGCCTGTCGTAACCGTGACCACCATCGGTTACGGCCCTTCTGTGGCTCAGCAGACTTGATTCCTCCCAGTAGCCATAGTCCCACCAGCTGAGAACCGTTGCATAGGGACTGCTGTGGTTTTTAATCCAGAACAGTGCATCCGTCCACGCCTCTGGAACGCTTCCCGGCATTTTCGGATTGATGAGCTCATAGCTCCTAATCATGTTCTTCTGGTTCGTGTAGGAGTAGCTTGCGCTTATGTATGGCATCGGGAAGAGAATTAACACTAAGAAGAGCGCGTATAGTGCCTTTGTCGTTGCTGTGTCTTTCATCTTTTCAACGAAGATGAAGGCTTCTCCCAGTGCTATTCCCGACAGGAGTATAACTGCACCGGAGGCCTGGAATGAAAACCTGATTGCCTGCTTGAAGAGATATATAACACCCAGGTAGTAAAACATCGGCATGAAGTCCTTGTAAAGCTCGTAGCTCCTATCCTTAACGTGCCTGTAGAACCTCCAAATAAGAACAACAAAGCCTGCAATTGACAATATGAAAAGCATGCTGTCTCCCTTGGCGACTACACCATTTTGATAGACGGGCTTAAGGCTAAACGTCTTTATTAGTTGGCTCCAGCTGAGACCCTGGAGCTCAGCAACTGTTTGATAGAGTGGCGTTGAGCGGGTCGCTGCTTTGAGAAAGTTGAAGAGGTCCTTTCCAAAGTAGGCGTATATTGCGAGGAATCCTGCTATTGAAACCCCGATGACGGTTCCGAGCCTATGTGCCATATCTGAGTAGTTGAGGCCGAGTCTCTCGCCGTAGAGCATTATCAGAACGAGAACAATCATTGCAATCAAGACTTCCAGAGAAAACACAAGGAAGCTTCCAATTCCAACGAATCTAATGTAGACGCCAAAGAGTCCGAGGAGTATTGACAATCCAAGGATTGGATAGTACTCGAAGACAAAGCGCCTGAGCTCTTCCATTCTATCAATTGCGAAGAACACAACCGGAACTACAGCGCCGGTCGCGAGGAAAATCATGACTCCCAGGGGACTGCCCGTCCATACACCCATGTAAATCGGGCTGAGTATAAGGAAAGCCACCGCGCCGGCTACCTTCTTCCAGTTCCACTCCCGTTCATCGAGGTAAACTAGCAGGAAGTAGAAAGCAAACAGGAAGAACATCATGAAGGGCCCTTCACCACGGTTGTTTCCGGAATAGGTTTTCGTTATGGCCCCGTAGAAGCCCATCATTAAGCTGGCTCCCCAGAAGCCGGCCCAGTTGGAGTGTAGCTTCCTGCCGACGAGGAAGATTGCTATGACTATCATGGCACCGACAAAAGGTGGCCAGACCTTGAAGGCTTGAAGCTCGCTCCAGCCAAAGAGAGAGTGGGTTATCTTGTAGAAGAGGGCCTGCATCGTGTAGAGCGCTAAGTATCCGCTGGCTTTTATACCTATCGGAGGCTCGGCATAGGCGTAATACTTTGGGATCCACTCGTGGATTGCCAGCTTGTACATCTCAAAGTGGAAGAAGGTATCGGGGTCAAGGAACGTCTTGTAGCTTGATGTGACAGCCCTTATCTTGTAACCTATGTATGCAAAAAGGAGAACTATTGCCGGCAGTCCATACTCCCTGAAGAGGAGGTAAATTTTTGAGAGGTTTGTTCCCTTCTTATCTTTCTTCTTCCTCTTTTCCTTAACATCGGTCTTCATTACCCTCACCTCATTCAACGGTGACTGACTTTGCCAGGTTTCTCGGCTTGTCGGGGTCGTTGCCCCTCAACACGGCGAGATGATACGCAAGAAGCTGGAGGGGAACTATATAGAGTATAGGTGTGAGCATCTCATCAAGTTCGGGCATCTTGAGGAACACATCTGAGACTTCCCTTAGCCTTTCCGAGGAACCAAGGCTTATAACGTATGCCCCTCTCGCTTTCGCCTCCTCAATGTTGCCCAACATCTTGTCGAAAGTCTTCCCGCTCGGTGCTATTGCCACAACAGGGACACCTTCTTCAATCAACGCCAGGGGGCCGTGCTTGAGTTCACCGGCGCTCAAACCTTCGGCGTGGATGTAACTTATCTCCTTGAGCTTCAAAGCGCCTTCCAACGCAGTTGGAACGCCTATACCCCTGCCTATGTAGAAGAAGTCCCTCTTCTCCATGAGGTTCTCGGCGAGTTCCCTGAGCGGTTCGTTGAGGTTCAGAACGTCTTCAACAAGGTCGGGAACCTTCCTGAGGGACTCCTCAAGCTTCTCCAGGTATTTCTCATCGGCTGTTCCGAGGACCCTCGCGAGTTCGATGGCAAGCATTGTCAAAACGGCAAGCTGGGTCGTGTACGTTTTGGTCGCGGCAACTCCGATTTCCGGCCCTGCGTGGGTGTAGAGGGTCAAATCCGCTATCCTCGTCGCCATGCTCCCTACAACGTTGACTATGGCCAGAACCTTTGCTCCCTTCCTCTTGGCAAGCTTCATCGCCGCTAACGTGTCCGCTGTTTCCCCGCTCTGAGTTATCGCTATTACGAGGGAGTTCTCATCAACAAGCTCTTCGAACTCGTAGCGGAACTCACTTGCATCCTCAACTACTGGAACCTTCTTTGCGAGCCTCTGGAGGAGGTATTTACCCACGAGGCCGGCGTGATAGGAGGTTCCCATGGCTACTATGAAGATTTTCTCATACTTAGCTATCTCTCTTGCAACTTCCCCTATAACCTTGGCGTTGCCGTGGATAGCGTCCCTCAGGACCCTCGGCTGTTCGAATATCTCCTTGAGCATGAAGTGTGGGAAGCCGGACTTCTCGGCCATCTCAAGCGTCCAGTTTATAGTTTTTACCTCCTTCTCGACTTTCTCACCTGTTTCGAGTCTCTTCACGACCCAGGAGTCCTTCGTAACTACCGCATACTCCATGTCGTCGAGGAAAACAACCCTGTTCGTGTACTCAAGGAAAGCTGGGACATCACTTGCCCCAAAGGTCTCGCCATCTCCGATTCCGAGAACGAGGGGGCTCTCGTTCCTGACAAAGTAGAGCTTATCCGGTTCCTTCGTGTAGATTATACCGAGGGCGAAGGAACCCTTAAGCCTGAGAAGGGCCTTTCTAAGGGCTTCCTCAAAGTTCTCGCTCGATTTGAGCTCTTCCTCGATGAGGTGGGCTATAACTTCGGTATCGGTGTCGCTCTCGAAGGTGTGACCCTTTTGGAGCAACTCCTTCTTCAGCTCAGCAAAGTTCTCGATGATGCCGTTGTGGACGAGCGCTATCCTTCCCGTGCAGTCCTTCTGAGGGTGAGCGTTAATATCGTTTGGAACGCCGTGGGTCGCCCAGCGGGTGTGGCCAACACCCCGTTTACCGGGCATGTCGAGGATGTTAAGCTTTTCAACGACCTCATCAACCCTTCCGGCGCCCTTCTTTATGTAGAGCTTTCCGTTTTCCTCGGTTACAACGCCAACGGAATCGTAACCTCGATACTCGAGCCTTTTCAGGCCCTTAACGATGACTTCACATGCCCTTCTCTCGCCTATGTAACCTATGATTCCACACATGGGCACCTCACCCAACTTACTCTTTTCCCCGATAAACCCCGGAAGTTAAAAGCTTTCCTAAGAAAGTTGAACCATCAGAAAAGCCTTTATATTCGGTTTTCAATCTTTAACCGGGTGAACCGATGGACAGAAAGCTCGACGAGTTCCTCGGGGACACAAAACCTAAGGCAAAATCCAGCGAGAAGCCAAGAAGGAAGAAAAAGCGCCTTAAATCAACGAACCTCGACTCATTTCTGCCCGAAGAGCACGTAAACTACTTCAAACAGCTTAGAATTGGTTCCAAGAAGATTAGAAACGCGAAGATAGAGGAGCTATAGTCCCTCCGCTATAACCGCTTTCTCACCGACCCTGAAGACGAAGGCCCTTTTATTTCCTTTCAGATTCGCCTCTATGCGCCTTCTGATTTTCCAGTACTCCTCCTGCGGGACGCTTACCTTAAGGGTCGCCCTTCCGTAGCCCTCTCTTCTGAGGAAGTCGTTTATCCTAACAGGGTGGAAGGGCAGGACGGCAACTACCGAGTATGTTCTCTTAAGGTAGGGGCTTTTAACCGGCTCGTCACCGGTAGCTAAAACACGCCTCTTCTCCCTCAGGAGCATCTCGGCTTTAACGGGAAGTTCGTGAAAGAGTTCGTTGAGCAAATCCGCGTAGTCTATTGCCTGCGGTATCTCGTAGAGGTATTCACCGGGCTCTTCAGTCCATTCAACGATGTCCTCAAGGTTCGGGTTGCTCTCCAGCCTGACCCCCGCCGGGAGGATTACAGCGCTTCTCTCGGCCCTCGCGAGGGGCTCGGTGTAGAAGGTCAGCCTGTTTAAGTGCCCGTGCAGGTCAATGTACTCGAACTCCCCTTTCCAGGGAACCCTCTCGCGCCTCATCTGTGGCGGAAGGTCGAAGATAAAGGCGTCGGTCTTCGAGCTGTAGGCCCTGTAAACCTCAAGCGGGCTCGGGAGAAGGTCTTCAAGCCTTCTCTCCGGCATCTCCGGTGGTCTCGCTGGGTCGGAGAATATTACCTCCGCGTCGATTCTCTTCACGGTTTCCTCGCTGAGGGAATCGGCGTTGATGAACTCGATGTTTGAAACCCCGTATCTCTCGGCGTTCCTCCTCGCGAACTCTATCTTAATCGGGTCTATGTCGATGCCGTAGGCCCTCTCAACCCTCATCGCGTAGAAGATGAGCTGTATTCCTATTCCGCAGGAAACGTCGGCGATGCTCTTCACCCCGAACTCCCGGAGGCGTTCGGCACGGTATTCGGCCACAACCTCGTGTGTTGCGTAGCGCAGGCCCTCAAGGTCCATCCACAGGTCGTCGCGCGAGAACTTATCTCTGGCCTTAATTCTCGCCCTCGCTATCTCAACTATGGTCTCCCAGTTCTTCCCGAGTCTCGCCCGGAGTTTCTTCTTATCGAAACCGCGCCTGATGAGCTCCATTGCCTCCCTGATTTTCTCCTCGGTGATTCCCTCCAGCATGTTCTCGCCTAAGGAGAGAGGCTTAAAAACGTTGCCCGCTTAGTTTGACCGGTGTTGAAAATGGACTGGAAAAAGGTCGCTTTTGCTTTAATCGTCGCCCTTACAATGATTGGAACTGTATGGTTCGCCTATCACTTCGCTTCTCAGGAGAGCCTGAACGACTACATCGGCGATGAGGTCTGGTACGTTCCGGCGAGCAGAAACGTCCTCCACCTCCTTGGTGTTAACGTAACTTATGAACACAACGGGAGCTACGGCGTTAACGTAATCTTCACCAACGAGAGCGACAAACTCAAGTACCTCAGCACCGCGGATGCCATAGCGGCCTTCAACGGTGTAAAGCTTAGAATAGAGTACTACAACTTCCCCGGGGTCTACTACGAAATCCCCAAGGAGAAATACAGGAGTTTTCTCAACGAGCTTGCCCTCCAGATACCCAGAGATGCCTATTACGTCGTCCCTGGCTTTTGGTATCCTGACAAGGAGGACATTCAGGACTACCTCAACACGGAGCATCCTTTCCTCGGGAAGGACATCATAATGACGAGCATGGTTCTTTTGGGGGACAAGCCTATTTACTGGCGCCTTCCAGGTATAATTGAGTTCGCTTTAATTGAGCTCTTCGTCGTTCTCGCGACGTACAGGATAAGCAGGAGCTACCTGGCATCGCTCATAGCGCTGGCCTTCGTGGTCGCTGACCCGACGCTTCAGGCAACGTCGATAGCGGCGATGCTCGACATTCACGTGGCGTTTTTTGTTGCGCTGTTCGTCCTCGCTCTGGCCTACGAGAAGGAACTTGGTTCGGCTGTGGCAATAGGCCTTGCTGGAGCGGCTAAGCTGAGCGGTGCCTTCGGGTGGCCGGTTCTACTCTATAGGGCCCTCAAGAGAGAAAATTCGTTCATCAGGTTCTTCTCCATAGTGGTTATAATCCCGGGGATTGCATTCCTCATCCCGGAGATTACGATTATTAAAGCTATAGGCTTCATTCCGTGGCTGGAGCAGTTCCTGGGGAGTTTCAAGTGGCATCTGAGCTACAAGGGGCCAAATCCAAACACCTCGCCGTTCTGGCAGTGGTTCGTCAACTACAGGGCCTTTCCGTTTCACTTCAACCCCAACGTCTTCGCGAGCACAGACCCCGTTCTGCTCCTTGGAATGGTTGTATTAATCCTCGCAATGCCCTGGCTCCACAGGAGAAAGCCCGGAATACTTGCGCCGTTCATGGTCTTCTGGAGCACAATCGGTTTTTTTGCCCTCCAGTACGTTCTCGGAGGAAAAACGCAGTTCAGCTTCTACGCGACGGTTTTGGTCCCGCCGGCGGCTGTGGTTATGGGCGTGGCACTCAACGAGCTCCTCAAGTGGGAGGCCTTCAGGGAATCCTTAAGGCTTTACTGGTCGTGGATTATCGGGCTGAAGGAGACGGTGAAGGCGAGGATTGGCCGTTAGTGGTCTTTGGTTTTTTTGTTTATTACATTACATATTGGGTGGGATTTATGGTGAATGACGGAAAGAAAAGGCCTGGCAAGGATTTGGAGGACTTCGAAAGGCCTGCCCCTACCGGATGAAGTTGCTAATCTTGGTCATCCTTTCAAAAACTCATCCAGGCTAACCTGTCCCTTCCGTTTCCTCTCCTTTGCGAGCTTCTCCTCAATCTTCCTCAGCGTCTTCCAGTTTCTCCTCACAATCGGCGGGAAATCGCCGTGTTGCCTGTAATACTCCTCCAGAAATGTCCTCGTCCTCGGGTCGCTCGGGTAACCACTCCCGATTTCGCCGTATTCCTCCTTCAGCTTCTCGATTTCCCTGTCCCTTGTAACCTTAGCCACTATGGAGGAGGCCGAGACAACGGGAAAAAGCGCATCGGCGCGGTGCTTCGCCACGATTTCGGCCTCAAAGTTCAGCCTCGCCTTCAGCTCACGGGCAAAGCGCTCCTCGTCAACGTCCGCGGCATCGGCGTAGACAACGTCCGGTTTAACCTTCAGGGAGTTCAAAGCCTTGGCGAAGTTCTCAACCTCGAACTCGTTAAGAGTTCCCTCTCTGGAGCTTATCTCCTCCGGCGAAAGTATTAAAACGGCGTAGTCATCTGCAAGGCTTAAAATATCGTCGAAGAGCCTCTCCCTCCTTTTTGGGGTCAGCTTTTTTGAGTCCTTGACGCCGAGTTCTTCAAGCTTCGGGATTTTTCTTTCATCAACGACAACCGTCGCTATCACCATCGGACCTATAACAGGCCCCCTGCCGGCCTCGTCTATTCCAGCTATTCTTCTTCCCAAGGTTTCACCTCCTGAAGAGGAGCGCGCCATAGATTACGCCGAGCATTATCGTTGCTATACCGCTCGGGGGGATTGCCGTGTAATAAGCTAGTACTATCGAGGATAGCTGAATCACTAGCGTTAGAGCTAAGCTAACCGCCAGCACTTTCCTCAAATCGGAACTCACCATGAGGGCTATTGCCCCCGGAAGAACGGCTACAACCTGAAGGGTTATCAAACCGACTGTCTGGACTATAAGCGCGCCTATCGCTCCTACAAGGACGTAGAGAATCATGAGGTAGGCCCTCGCGTTTCCACCGTAGCTCTCCATTCCCTCTGGGTCGAAGCTAAGGTAAAGGAAGTCGCGGTAGAGGAAGAGGAGGACGAAGAAAATTAGGGCACCGCCGAGGATTAGAACTGCGAGGTTGTTCATCGTTATGAGGAATATGTCACCCGTAAGGTAGGAAACGATGTTCTCCGTCAGGGGGAAGTAGGGCCTGCTCGCCATAACCTTGTAGAGGATTCCGAAGCCGAGAACCGTTAGGCCAGCCACGAAGCTCGCCACGATTCCGACTGCCGAATCCGGGGTAAAGCCGAGTTTTTCAAGCTGGGCGATGATTAGAACGATTGTAATCGTGACGATAAGCGCCACGAGGGTAACGAGGGCGTAGCTGTTGAAAATCAGGGCCAGAATCATTCCTAGAACGGCTCCAAAGAGGAGCGCGTGAAAGAGAGCATGAGTCAAAAACGCCAGCCCCTTGGTGTTTATCAGCGGGCTTAGAAGACCCAGCAGAACACTGACCATTATGCTCGCGAGGATTGCCCTGAGGATGAACTCCGGAATCACAGGCCACCACCCCTGTTTTCTCTGTGGATGTGGAAGTCGCCCGTTATGCAGTAGAGCTTCCCGCCGACAGGAATTACTTTGGCCATCGGGCCGTAGACCGACTTGATAACTTCATCTATCAGGACTTCCTCCGGTTTTCCGAAGGCTATGAGGCGTTTGTTAATCAGCATCACCAGGTCGCCTATCTCGAGGAGCGGGTTGATGTCGTGGGTGGTTATAATCATCGTGACGTTTCTCTCCGACTTTATCTTGCTGAGAACATTTGTAACTTCGGCTCTCGCGCTCGGGTCCAAAGCCGAGAGGGGCTCATCGAGAAGGAGTAGCTTTGGGTCGCTCATCAAAGCCCTCGCGAGGAGGACCCTCTGCTTCTGACCGCCCGATAACTCCCGGAAGAGTCTGTCTTTAACGTGGCTTAAACCGACGAAGGCCAGGACTTCCTCCGCCTTCCTGAGAATTTCCTCAGGGATTTTGAAGTGAACGAATCCCCTCCGGTAAAGCCCGCCCATGGCGACGACTTCCAGAGCCGTTAAAGGAACGCGCTCGTTGAGGGAACTGCTCTGGGGAACGTAGCCGATTAAACTCCTAGCATTACAGGGCTTTTTTCCAAAGACGAGGAGCTTCCCCGAGTATTCGCGGTGAAAACAGGCTATCGTTTTGAGTAGCGTTGTCTTCCCGGCACCGTTTGGGCCGAGAAGGAGGAGGGTTCTTCCCTCATCTAGGCCAAACGTTACGTCGCTCAAGGCCGGCTTTCCATCGTAGAATATCGTCAGGTCCTCAGCCTCAACCGCCTTCATCTCGCTCCCACTTCAAGTGTTCCGGTTCTCTTTTAAACTTTGATGTTCCTGTAGTGGACAAATCTGGGTAATTTCTTTGCAAAAATTTTAAAAATCCGGTGGATTAGTTCCCTGCAGAATTTTTGCAGGGGTAAGCTTATAAGGGCCCAAACGTAGCGGTGGGAGGTGATGCTCATGGCTCCAAAGAAGAAGGACAGAAAAGTTGAGGGTGACGAGGTAATTCGCGTTCCCCTCCCGGACAGGAGCAAGGGACAGCTCTTCGGCGTTATAGAGCAGGCCCTCGGTGCCGGATGGATGGACGTCCGCTGTGAGGACGGCAAGATAAGGAGATGCAGGATTCCGGGCAAGCTCAGGAGAAGGATGTGGATGCGCGTTGGCGATGTCGTCATAGTCCAGCCCTGGCCCGTCCAGACGGACGAGCGCGGTGACATCGTTTACCGCTATACAAGAACCCAAGTGGACTGGCTCCTCAGGAAGGGCAAGATAAGCCAAGACTTCCTCACCGGCGGGGAGCTGTTGTTCTGACTTCCTGAGTGGTGGCGATGCGCGAGGAAGCACTTGAGCGGGAAATCGAGGAGATACTCGGCCTCAGGGACAGGAGAGAGAAGGACAGCGAGCTCTACAAGATAGCCAACGAAGTCTTTGACAGGACAACAAAGGAGACCCTTGCCTACCTCCACAGAAGGGGAAAAATCGAGGAGCTCTACGGTGTCATAAGCACGGGAAAAGAGGCCAACGTCTTCGCGGGAGTTGACTCCGAGGGAAAAAAGATAGCGGTTAAGATTTACAGAACCTACACCACCGAATTCCGGCGCATCTGGGAGTATTTAGCAGGAGACCCGCGCATCGGTTACCTCCCAAAGGACATGAGGAAGCTCATATTCGTCTGGACGAGGAGGGAATTCAAGAACCTCCAGAGGGCCATAAAGTACGCGGTTCGCGTTCCCGAGCCGATAATCTTCCGGAACAACGTTTTGGTTATGGAGTTCATCGGAGATGAGCTTCCCGCCCCAAGGCTCAAAGACGTTGAGAAAAACCTCGAAAAGAGCGACTTTGAAGAGCTTTACAGCTACTTAATCGGCGTCATAGAGAGGCTCTGGAAGAGGGGGGACATGGTTCACGGCGATTTAAGCGAGTACAACGTCCTCCTCTGGGACGGGCCGGTCGTGATAGACTGGTCGCAGGCAACGGTGAGGAGAAACAGGATGAGCCTTGAACTGCTGAAGAGGGACCTGAGAAACGTTACGAACTACTTTGCGAGAAGGGGAGTTGACGTTGAAGATTACGAGGTGAAGTTCCGCGAGCTTGTTGAGAGGTGAGAGCATGGACGAGTTTGAGAGGCTCCTGAAGAAGTACGAGCGCGTTGATAAGGACGGAAAACCCGTTGAAGAGCCCGAACCGGGCGAGATTGATTACTTCGCTGAAGGCGAGCAGGAGGAGTTCGTAAGGATTCCAAGGGAGAGGATAGCTGTTCTCATTGGAAAGAAGGGTAAAACGAAGAGGGAAATCGAGGAAAGAACCGGGACGAAGATAGAGGTGGACAGCGAGACAGGGGAAGTTTTTATAACCTCCACAAAGGACACCAGGGACCCCCTCGCCGTCTGGAAGGCCAGAGACGTTGTTCTCGCCATAGGAAGGGGTTTCTCGCCGGAGAGGGCATTCAGGCTCTTCAACGAGGGTGAAATCCTTGAGGTTGTCAACCTAACGGACATAGTGGTTGGAAACGAGAAGAACGCCCTGCCGAGGGTTAGGGGTAGAATCATCGGAAGGAAGGGCAGGACGAGGGAGATTATCGAGGAGATGAGCGGTGCGGATGTGAGCGTCTACGGGAAGACCGTTGCGATAATAGGTAACCCCATTCAGGTCGAGGTGGCCAGAACGGCCATTGAAAAGCTGGCCAGGGGCTCGCCTCACGGGGTAGTTTACCGCTACCTTGAGCGTAGAAAGAAGGATTTGGAACTTGAGAGCTCAAGCTATTACGAGGCCCTCGAAGGCCATCTCGATGAGCTGGAGGAGGAATGAAGATGGCAGAGGCAAGTCAGCTCTTTAAGGAGTTCAAAATCCAGAGCGTCAGCGAGTTCTTCAGACGAAACGCGGCAATGCTCGGCTACACGGGGAAGGTGCGCTCCCTAACAACGCTCGTCCACGAGGCGGTAACGAACTCCCTCGATGCCTGTGAAGAAGCCGGCATTCCGCCCTACATAAGGGTCGAGATTGAGGAACTCGGAAGGGAGCACTACAAGGTTGTTGTTGAGGACAACGGCCCGGGAATTCCAGAGAAGTACATAACCCACGTCTTTGGAAAGATGCTCGCCGGAACCAAGGCCCACAGGAACATACAGAGTCGCGGTCAGCAGGGTATCGGTATAAGCGGTGCCGTCATGTTCGCCCAGATAACGAGCGGAAAGGCTACGCGCGTGATAACCTCGACCGGCGAGGAGATAATTGAAGCATGGGTTAAGATTGACGTTGACAAGAACGAGGGTAAAATAGTCAAGAAGGAAAAACACCCGAACCCGGACGGCTGGCACGGAACGAGGATAGAACTTGAGGTCAAGAACGTTCGCTACATCCGCTCAAAGCAGGGTGTTTACTGGTACCTCAAGCTTACTGCCATAGCCAATCCCCATGCCCACATTGAGCTAATCGAGCCCGACGGAAGGCTCATCGTCTTCCCGCGCTCGAGCGATGAGATACCCAAACCACCCGTTGAAATGAAGCCCCACCCGAAGGGTGTCCTGACGGACGACGTTTACAGGATGGCCAAGAAAACAAAGCGCCAAACTGTCAGGCGCTTCCTCATCGGCGAGTTCTCAAGGATAAGCGACAAGAAGGTTGACGAGCTTATTGAGTACATCGCCGCCCTGAGGCTGATTAAGACTGTTGAAGACAAGAAGGTTCAGGAACAGCTCTACGAGAGGCTCATGAAGGGCGAGGTTAAGGCAGTCCTCCGCTCCTTCAGGGGCTACACCAAGGTCGTCAAACAGGTCGCCAAGATTATGGAAAAGCCACCGGAGAAGCTCACCTGGCAGGAAGCGGAGGAGATAGTCGAGGCCTTCAAGTACATGAAGTTCTTAGCTCCTCCGACCCACGGCCTAAGGCCTATCGGTGAGGAGAACATCGAGAAGGGCCTTAAGGGAATCCTCAAGCCGGAGTTCGTAACTGCCGTGACGAGGCCACCCAAGGTCTATTCCGGTGGAATTCCCTTCCAGGTGGAGGTCGGCTTAGCGTACGGTGGCGAAATCCCGAGCGGTTTCGAGCTCTTGAGATACGCCAACCGCGTTCCGCTCCTCTTCGACGCCGGTTCATGTGTAACAACGCAGGCGGCCCGCTCTATAGACTGGAGGCGCTACAAGGTTGATGACCTCGAGAGGGCGCCACTGGTTCTCATGATTAACGTGGTTTCAGTCCACGTCCCCTACACCGGGACGGGGAAGCAGAGCATAGCGAGCGTTGACGAAATATACAACGAGATTCGCCTTGCCATAATGGACGCGGCAAGAAGGTTGCAGACCTATCTCAGCGGGAAGCACAGGCGCCTTTACCAGGCCAAGAGGAAGAAGACCTTCGAGAAGTACGTCCCCGAGATAGCGAGGGCCCTGAGCATACTAACCGGTGAGCCGGAGGAGAGGATTAGGGAGTACTTCCTGAGGTTTATTGAGAGTCATTTTGCCTCCAAAGAGGCCCCAGTGGAGGTGAGCGAGAATGCCTAAAGCCATAAGGCGCGAGAAGCCCAAGGAGAAGTTCTCATACGACCCCAAAAAAGTCCTCAGCAAGCTTGAGGAATACGGAAGGAGCGTCCTTGAGGCTATAAAATCCGGTAAAAACCCCTACTTTGACATACCTACGCGCGGACTGAACAACGTCTACTTCGATGAAAAGGCCAAGCTCATAAGAATGGGTGATAAGCTGTCGAGGCGTTACTTCCTCAACGTGGCCCACGCCAGAAAGTTCATGCAAACCCTACTCATAATGGCCTACGTTAAGCGCTTGGTTGCCGAGGGCAAGCACGCGAGCCTTCGTGAAGCCTACTACGCCAACAAGCACACGATTCCCGGAACAAAGGAGAACACCTTCGAGGACCAGCGCGAGAGCGACCCCATAATAGAGGATTTGGAGAGAATGCTCGGGGTTCTCCGTGAGGAGATGCACATCACAGCGGACAGGCGCGGTTACATCTACGGTGACATCGTGATTAGGGACGGTGAGGACGAGTTCAACGCGAGCAAGCTCGGAAGCGGTGGCTGGGCCGTTCCCGGAACGGTTGAGCACATTCAGTTTCCAGAGATAAACGTGGATTATGCACTCGTTGTCGAGACCGCGGCTATGGCCGACCGTCTCATCGAGGAAAAGTTCCCGAAGAAGGAAAACGCCCTAATCATAGCGACGCAGGGACAGGCTTCCCGTGGCGTTAGGCGTTTAATCCACAGGCTCCACTATGAGGAGGGTCTGCCCATCATAGTATTCACCGACGGCGACCCCTACGGTTGGTACATCTACTCCACCATAAAGCAGGGCTCGATTAATCTGGCATACCTCAGCGACAAGCTCGCAACGCCGGAAGCGAAGTTCGTCGGCATGACCATGGACGACATAAAGCGCTACGGCCTTGAAAACGTTACCGAGAAGCTGAAGGGCATACCCCCCAACAAGAAGGGTGGCCCAACAGGGGACTACAAGAGAATCCTCGAGGAGATGGAGTACCCGTGGTTCCAGAACAGGGAGTGGCAGAGACAGCTCAAGATGGCCCTCAAAATGGGGGTCAGGATTGAACAGCAGGCTCTCGCCAACAAGTCCCTCGAGTTCGTCGCCAAGGAGTACCTGCCCGAAAAGATAAACAACGGTGATTTGCTACCATGACAACGACGGAGGAGCTCGTAGCCCGGGTCAATAAAATACTCGACGACATAGGCATAGACCTGGGCGAGCTCTTCGAAAACTTTGAACCGGCGAGGTTAGCCTATACTCTAACCCGGAATGTCTCCCTTCTTTCCGACCTTCAGGACGAACTTGAGAGGCGCGTTGGGGAAACGGCTCCTTCGGTTCGCTTCATGGACAAGAAGAGCAGGGATCCCCACCTTCAGTGGATTTACAGGAAGAAGCACAACAGGGCCCTGGCCTTGGAGAGGCTCCGCTCTGCTATAACGGCCCACAAGATGGCCCTGGCGTTGTTATCGGCCAACTACGCCTTCAAGCTCGGCAGAAAGGAAATAACGGTCGATGGTATAACCCGGGAGAACCTGGGAAAGGTCAAGGCCGTTGAAAAGCCCGTGAAACTCGGCAGGCTTGAAATTCTTCCCCATTTGGCCTACTCCGGTGACGTTCTCAGGCTTCTTGCCAAGGAGAGCATCGAGGTCAGGGAGACGTTCAAGTTCATAAAGGGGAAGCTCCGCGAGAAGGGAACCGTAAGGACGAAGAGCATAAGGATTGAGGTCGAGTACTTCGAGAACAACAGGCTCAAGAAGGCCAGGCTGGACCTTCCAGCTGAGGCCGACATCGAGATGGAGCTCAGAAAACGCTACGGAAAGAGGTTCCGCTGGAGGGTTCTTACCTTTGTGAAGACCCGGGGGGTTCTGATAAACAACCACTACACCGTTGACAACCTGGCTTTGGCTTACGCTTCCCTCGACCCGGAGAACGGGGCGGAAAAGCTCGGCCTCGACATATTCCGCTACTACTTCCTGACTTCATCAACCGAAAGGGAAACCCTAGGAATCTTCCCGGGGATAAAGCTCTGCGTTGACTGCCACTACTCCATACTGGACTTACCTTTCAGGCACGAGGAGAACTTCAAAACCGGGCAGGGGAGCATGTACGTCATAAGGAAGTGCGAGATGGAGGAGCAGTTAACCGGTAAAAGAAAGGACCTGAGCGGTGTTCCCAACTACCTCCTCGGGGGAGTCCTGCTCTACGGCATGAGCGATTACGACGAGGGGAAGGTTGCCAGGATACTCGGAATCGATGAGACGGAACTGAGGGAGGCGATTAAGAAGTTCGTAATCTCGGGCCTCCACAGGGTTCTGTTCAGTGAGAACGAAGTTAAGAAGTTCGATAAGTTTATGCCGAAGAGTGACAAAGCTAAGAGGTTCCTCGACCTCCTCCAGGGGTGAGGGGATGAAGGTCAGAGTAAGCGCCAAAACCTACGACGAGCTCTTGAGAAAGCTCTCCGCGCTGGACGAGAACGTTACTGAGGTCTACGTTAGCCTTAGACCAACCAAGGAAGTGGTTGTCAAAATCCTTGAGAACGCGCCCAACGTAAGGAGAATAAGCTGTCCGCCGAGCCTTTACCCGAAGGTTTCCAAGAGGGTCATCTACGCTTTAAACCAGCTCGGGATAGAGCTAGTCCCGGAGAAAAGACCCCGCGGAAGGCCGAGGAAGTACGACGAAAAAACCGTGAAGCTCGTCCAAGAGATGGCGGAAAAAGGCGTTCCCATGAAGGAAATCAGCGAGCGCCTCGGGATTCCCCTGAGGACGGTCTACTACATGGTGAACGAACTCCGGGCTTAACTTTAAAAGACCTTTTCTCAAGGCAAGCCCGGGTGAGAGAAGTGATTGAGACCCAGGAGGAAGTTCCGGAGATTAGAGAGCCCCTCAGGCGGGTCGGAATAACGAACTTGAGGAGCGTTGCAAAGATAAACTGGAAGGGCAGGGTTTACACGTTCCTCCCGCTCTTCGAGGTCACGATAGACGTTCCGGCCGAGAAGAAGGGTATCCATATGAGCCGTCTCGTTGAGAGCATAACCGAGGCAATGAGCGAGGCCGTCGAGGAGGAAGTTATGGAGGCGCACACTTCGCTCGAGGAACTTGGGAGGGCTATAATTAAACGACTTGAGGGGAAGCACCCGCACAGACGCGCTGAGGTCTGGATTAAAACACACCTCATAATACCCAGAAAAACCCCTGCGAGCGGAAAGACCAGCTATGAGCCCTATGACGTCGAGGTTGGTGTCATCAAGAACGAGGACGGGACCTTTGAGAAGGTTCTCCGCGTCAGGGTTATAGGTAACACCGCCTGTCCCCACGCGATGGCCAACAACAATGGGAAGACCCACATACAGAGGGCCATTGGCGAGCTGGAGGTTAGGACAGACTTCGATGAGGAGATAGCCCTCGAGGACATGATTGATGTCGTTGAGAGTTCCTTCAGCCATCCAACCTATACCCTGCTCAAGACGGTGGACGAGAACGCTGTCGTGCAGGGCATGTTTGCCAACCCGAAGTTCGTCGAGGACGTTGCCAGGGAGATTTTTGTAAAGGCGAGGGAGAAGTTCAGGGGCAAAATCCACGTTAGAGTTATCAGCAACGAGAGCATTCACAAGCACGACGTTATCGCGGAAACGTGGAGCTGAG